>JAZQSR010000090.1:0-20876 GCA_045630225.1 Treponema sp.
ATAAAAAAAAGATTCAAAGAAAACTTTGAATCTTTTTTGGTTGTTCTATTTTAATGCTGGTTCGAATTCTGCAAGGAGCTTGGGAATCAGCTCATCAACAGTACCTGATGTGCTACCTCCAGCTGCATTTTTGTGACCACCGCCACCAAAACTTGCTGCTACGGTACTTACGTCAACCTCATCTTTGGAACGAAGCCCCATGGTACAAGACTGGTCTGTTTCCTGACGAACAAATACAACTACTTCAACTCCAGCACATGACAAGAGCAATTGGTAGAGGCTGTCGGAATCACGTCCTTCTCCACCGTAGCGTCGGGTGTCTTCCTGGGTTTCGTAGGTAATGATAAGTTTTCCATCATAATATTGTGTGGCACGTTCCAGTAAAACACCTAATAACTTTCTGGTAGAAAAGGGCTTGCCACTAGTCATACTGTCGTAGGTGGCTCGGGGACTTACTCCTGCATCTACCATTCGGGCTGCTGCCATAAAGATATCGCTGGAATTTTCTTCCAAGAAACGGAAATATCCCGTATCGGTAGACAAACCAAAGAAAAGAACTTGGGCTGTTTCCTTATCCAGTGGACCAATCAATTTTTCATACAACTGCTGAACCAGATAGGAGGTAGCAGGTGAAGTCGGTTCAATGATATAGGTGGGAGACTCTGGAGATGATGTTTTGTGGTGGTCTATAAAAAAAGTTGGGATAGTAGACAGATCGGTAACAAGGGCATCTTGAGGAAAAATTTCTCCAATACGCTTAAATTCACCACAATCTACAATAATTAAGGCTGTTTTTTTTCCTGTTTGAAGAAGGGTAGCCTGTCGTCCAAAAAGTTTTTCATAGTCTTTGATTTCGGTACGCTTGAAGGGGCCTGCAGAAATAAGCTGATATGGTTTACCCATTTTTTTCAAAATAGCTGCAACTCCCAAAGATGAGGCGATACAATCCCCATCGGGTTCCTTATGGCCCACAACAATAAAACTGTCGTAGGATTGAACAAAGGTCTTAAATTGTTGTGCCTGCTCATCAGTTATAATTTTCATAGTACATCCTTAGTTGTAAGAATTTTTTGCTGAGGAATTGAATGTTCGCCAAGTTTTCCTTGATTGAATTTTTTTCCAGAAACAATTGGCATTCCAGCTTCATCGATATAAATATCGATTTCTGTTCGCATTCCAAAATCTTCACCGTAAATTCCTGGTTCTACAGAGAAACTGCTTCCTGGTAAAATTTCTCTATAGTCAGGAAATTCACTTCCATCAAGATTTACACCACTACCATGAACCTCTGAGTCAATTCCATGGCCAGTTCTGTGCTTGATGTAGCTTCCATATCCTGCCTTTTCGATGATGGAACGAACCTGAAGATCAAGCTGTGCTCCCGTAAGACGGATTCCCTTGGTGGCAGCTTCTGTAACGGTGGTGGCAACAGAATCTCGGGCCTGGCACAAAACAGAAAATCGTTTTTCAGCCTCTTCTGGTACTGTCTGGCCAAACACACCAACCCAAGAAATATCTGCGTAGGCTGGTATTTCTGGGGAAACACTTCCCTGGCCATCATCTGCCAATCGTTCCTTGGCCCAAATATCTAGCTGGATAATGTCGCCTTCTTCAGCTACCTTGCCCCCATTTTCTGGAACTTCATAGTGGGGATCCCCGGTATGGGCTCCAAAGGCAACAACGGGGCTATGGTTCGTTGTAAGCTTATATTTGTAAAATTGTTCCAAAATAAAGATTTGAACTGCCCGTTCGTTCAAAGGTTCCTTTGATTTATAGTGCTGGCAGATAAAATTCCAAGTATCGCCAATAATCTTGTATAATAATGCTGCAGCTCGTTCTTGGCTTTGAATACTAGCAGCTGAAAGAATTCCCTTATATCGCTGTAATAGTCTTGCGGCACTAGTAATTTTTATTCCTTCTTGTTGAAGAAGGGAAATAAAACCACCATCAACTGTAGAAATAACAGGTAAATCTTGATCCCACAAGAGAGCTAAGGTTTTGTCCTTGTACTGGGAAAGAATTTCCCTTAATTCTTGCTGAGAAGAATAAAAGAATTCTTTTTTTCCTGGAAGGGAGTCAAGGACGTGGGCTTCTATTTTATGCAGGATTTTTACTGGTTCTCCTGTAGTAGGTACAATGTAAATCCACCGTCGGGTGGTCATTCCGTCTAGGGGTAAATGAAGCAGGTCTTTTGTAAGATTGTCTCTGCCTGCAAAATCAGTAAAAAGCCAGCCGTCCAAAGCTGAAACGGCTGACTCTTGTTGTGAGACAACTTGTATCTTTTCAAGACAAGTCATGTGTTTAGTAATCTAACTCCAAGGTTTCTGCACTAGCAGAATCACCAATGTCGGTATAGGGTTTTGCTACAGTCCATGTATTGTCAGGACTTCTTACTGGAGGAAGATTGAGAATAACCTTGTGGAATTCTCCATCCTTTTCAAGAACAGTCATATAGGGGTTTAACCCAGGAGGTAATTCCCTGTATGTTAGCTTTCGTGGATTTTCGTGAAGCCAAGACTTGGGAACCATTACCTGGCCCATGTCCTTTCCATGTTTGGCGTACATAACGATAACCACATCCCTGTGATCAAAAACCTTGTAAATAACAACGTTGCGGTAGGTCAAGTTTCCATCATACTTGTTTGTTTGGGCTTCCTGTTCCTGAGCAAATACCCCAGCTACAGTCAGACCAAATACCAGCAACAGTGCAAGCAAGCTTTTCTTCATCTGCAACTCCTTTTATTTCCTATGTGCATAGGAGACTTTTATGTTTAGAAACTATAACAGAGCCAACATAATAGCCTTGATTGTATGCTTTCTGTTTTCTGCCTGTTCCCAAACCAAACTTTTTGCTCCTTCAAACACCTCTTCGGTAACCTCTTCTCCTTTGACAGCAGGCAAGCAGTGGAGGAAGATGGTTTCCTCTTTTCCTGTTGCCTTCATCAAATCCTGATTTACTTGATAAGGTGTTAAAAGAGCGGTTCGGCTTTCTTTGAGAGCTTCTTCTCCCATAGAAGTCCATACATCAGTATAAACGCAATCTGCATCTTTTACAAGGGAAATATCTTTAGAAATGGTGATTTTTGCCCCTGATTTTTCGGCAAAGGGCTTGCAAATTTCCTGAATTGTTGCATCTGGGAAGAGTTCTTCGGGACTGAGGATGGTAAAATTGATTCCTAGCTTGGCACAAATCAACATTAAGGATCGAGCTACGTTGTTTCTTCCGTCTCCACAGAAGGCAAGGTTCAAGCCAGCAATCTTACCAAAATGCTCCTTCATGGTAAGAACATCTGCCAAAACCTGGGTAGGGTGGAAGTCGTCGGTAAGGCCGTTGATAACAGGTACACCGGAATGCTGGGCTAAAAGCTCCACGTGCTTTTGGGAAAAACCACGGAATTCGATGGCGGAAAACATTCTACCTAAAACACGGGCGGTATCCTCGATGGACTCCTTTGCTCCCAACTGAATGTCTTGAGAAGAAAGGAACACAGGATGGCCTCCTTCCTCTCCAAAGGCAGTTTCAAAGGAACAGCGGGTTCTAGTGGAACGCTTTTCGAAAATGAGGGCAATGGTCTTGCCTCTGAATCGCTGGTGAATTTCACCCCTGCGGGACTCGGCCTTTACTTGGGCTGACAGGTCTAGAATCTGAAGGATTTCCTGGGGAGTGTAGTCAATCCAGTTCAGCAATGACCTTCCTTTGAATGGAGCTTTGAAAATTTCTGGTAACATAGGTTCCTCCGTTACGTTTTAGGTAAAAAAAAAGGTAATTTGTTTTTCACAAATTACCTTCAAAATCTAGCGACAATAGGGATCGAACCTATGACCGAACGGATATGAGCCGTTTGCTCTACCTACTGAGCTATGTCGCCGTAACACTAAGTACTATATCAGACAAGTTTGATTTAGTCAATAGATTTTTCAAGTTTTTTTAATTTTTTTGTTTGCCTTGAAAAAAACAGTAGAAATAGTGTAAAATATATCCAATTAACTGCGGTGAAAAGGTTTTCCTTCTGGGAGACGTCTGAAATGTGACGTTTTATCGATAACCGCAAATTCGAGGAGAAGCCATGAAGACTGTATCTGCATTGCAGAAGGCCCGTTATGGGTACCAGCCAAAGTTGCCCGCTGTTCTTGCGGACAATAAGCCTGAGGATATTGTAATTGATTTTGGAAAGCCCACCAGTGCCATTGCTGACCAGGCTGAGTTGGAAAACTTATTCAAGAATACCTACGGAAAGCCAGAGGCCTTGTTCAAGCAGGGAAGTAATCCCGATGCCCTGAAGAAAATCCGTGTTGGAATTATTCTTTCTGGTGGACAGGCTCCCGGTGGACATAATGTTATTGCCGGTCTGTATGACGGAATCAAGAAGGGAAACAAGGATTCTGTAGTTATCGGCTTTACTGGTGGTCCCTCCGGGCTTATCGATGGCGAATATGTAGAAATTACCGATGCCTTTATGGATGAATACCGCAATACTGGTGGATTCGATATGATTGGTTCTGGACGCACCAAGATTGAGACTCCCGAGCAGTATGCAGCCAGCGTTGCCACTGCAGAAAAGCTTGATCTGGATGCCATTGTAATCATCGGTGGTGACGACTCCAATACAAATGCAGCCTTGTTGGCAGAGCGTTTCTTGGAGCTGGGAAAGAAGACCCGTGTTATCGGTGTTCCCAAGACCATTGATGGTGACTTGAAGAACGAGCAGATTGAAACAAGCTTCGGATTTGACACTGCTTGTAAGACTTATTCTGAGCTCATTGGAAATATCGGTCGTGATGCCAATAGTGCCAAGAAGTACTGGCACTTTATTAAGTTGATGGGACGTTCTGCTAGCCACATTGCCTTGGAGTGTGCCCTGCAGACTCAGCCTAATATTTGCTTGATTTCTGAGGAAGTTGAAGCAAAGAAGATGACCTTGCGTGCCATTACTGATGATATTTGCAAGGTAATTGCCAAGCGTGCAGAGAACAAGGAAAACTTTGGAATCGTTTTGATTCCTGAGGGATTGGTAGAATTTATTCCTGAAATGAAGGCTCTTATTGCAGAGCTGAATGACACTATGGCTGGGCACCAGGATGAGTTCAATGGCTTGGCTAATTTTGCTGCTCGCAAGGATTGGCTCAAGTCCCACTTGACAGCTGCTTCCTATGAGACCTTTGCTTCCTTGCCTGAAGCTATTGCAGCTCAGTTCTTGGCAGATCGTGACCCCCACGGAAACGTACAGGTTTCCCGCATTGAAACAGAAAAATTGCTGGCTTCCATGGTGGAAGAGCGATTGGCTGTCATGAAGAAGGAAGGAACATACAATGGTAAGTTTAGCTCCTACACCCACTTCTTTGGGTATGAGGGACGCTGTGCCTTCCCCTCCAACTTTGATGCTGACTATTGCTATGCCCTTGGTTACACAGCCTTCTTGCTGATTGCCAGCGGTGTAACAGGATATCTTTCCTCTGTTCGCAATTTGACTGCTCCTGCCGCTCAGTGGACTGCTGGTGGTATTCCCTTGACCATGATGATGAACATGGAGCAGCGCCACGGTTCCAAGAAGCCTGTTATTCGCAAGGCTCTTGTTGAGCTCGATGGAAAGCCTTTCAAGGAGTTTGCTGCGCATCGTGACCAGTGGGCTATAACCACCAGCTATCTCTTCCCTGGAGCTATTCAGTACTATGGCCCTACTGAGGTTTGCGACTTGACCACAAAGACCATTCAGCTGGAACGCTGCTAGTGTGATTTTGTGACAATGTGCCTTGGGATTTCGTCTTTAGGTGGAATTCCAAGGCTCTTTTTTTATGGAAAGCTATTGAAAATATTGCCTACGAGAAGTTTTTAATAAAAGTTGTGATTTTCCTGTCTTAAGATTCGTCAGTTCCCCTTCTGTTGAGCTTTCATCAATTTTGCGGTACTATGATGCCATGATTTTTCCACGTTTTTTTCTGAAAGCAAAAGAAGAGACGGAGATTCTTTTAGGTTCTCCTTGGGTGTATGATAACGAAATCCTTTTTGTAAAATACCTGAAAGCAGGTGCTATTCAGCAGACCTCCTTAGAGGGTGCCAGTAGCTGCAAGAAATTGAAGGCGGTAGAAGCAGGTAGTGCTGTTGAGGTGTATTCCAAGTCTGGCCTTTTTTTAGGAACAGGAATTTTTAATCCCAATTCAAAGATTGCCATTCGTTTTTTAACCCAGGAAAAGCCAGAAGCAGTTTTTGGACCTCTGGAAGAAAATCCCAAGGAACCTCTTTCCCTGGCTTCCATTCACAATCACTATACCAAGGAATTTTTCTTACAAAAAATAAAGCAGGCTCTGGAGTTACGGTATTTATTCTTTAATAAGGCCGATTCCTATCGTCTGATTTTTGGTGAATCCGACGGAATTCCTGGCCTAGTGGTGGATCGCTACTATGATGTGGAAGGTCGTGTTTTCCTTTCGATTCAGTTTTTAAGCCTCGCCACTGAAATTTTCCGACAGGAGATTCTCGGTGCATTGGAAACCCTGTGCCATCCCTTTGGAATCTATGAACGTAGCGATGTTCATGTTCGTGAGCTTGAAGGCTTGCAGCAGCAAAAGGGTTGGATTGGTGCAGAGCGGAATCCCCGTATTACCATTAAGGAAAACGGTGTGCTTTTAACCGTGGACTTGGAAATGGGGCAAAAGACAGGGTACTTCTTGGACCAAAAGGAAAATCGGCGATTGGTGGCAAGCCTTGCCAAGGGAAGGCGAGTGCTGGACACCTTTACCCACACGGGAGCCTTTGGATTGAATGCCCTTGCTGGTGGGGCCAAGTCGGTGATTTCCGTGGATATTTCACCTGAAGCCGTTGCCACAGTAGAGGAAAATATCCAGCTGAACAAGCAGCTTTGCAGGGAAGGAAGTAGGATTACTGCTGTGTGTAGCGATGTATTCGACTTATTGCGGAGCTACGAGGAAGAAAAACGCCAGTTTGATATGATTATTCTTGACCCACCAGCCTTTGCAAAAAGTGCTGGCAAGGTGGAAAAGGCCTACGGTGGCTACAAGGAAATCAATTTGCGGGCTATGGGCTTGCTGGTAAAAGGTGGAATCCTTATTACCTGCTCCTGCTCCCACTTCTTTGATTCTGCCACCTTCTACGATATGCTGGCCCATGCTGCCAAAGATGCCCACAGAAAGATTCAGATTGTGGAACGACGGGGAGCTGCCCCAGACCATCCCCAGCTTATGGGCTATGACAAGGGTGAGTATCTCAAATGTGCTGTGCTACGGGTGCTGTAATGTATGATGCCATTGTCGTTTTAGGGCCCACTGCCTGTGGAAAGACATCTTTGGGGGTGGGAATTGCCGCTGCCCTCAATGGGGAGATTGTTTCAGCAGATTCTCGTCAGGTGTATCGCTATCTTGATATTGGAAGTGGAAAGGATTTAGCAGATTATACTTTGCTGCAAGAAGACGGAACACAGCTTCAGATGCCCTATCATCTGATTGATGTGACAGAGCTTCCCTACGAATACAGTGTCTATGACTACCAGAAGGATGCCTACAATGCCATTGCTGATATCAGACAGCGAGAAAAGCTTCCTGTGGTGGTGGGGGGAACAGGTATGTACCTAGATGCCCTAGTGCGTGGCTATGATTTGCTTCCTGTGCCCACCAACGAAAAGCTTCGGGAAGAGCTGGCGGGAAAATCCATGGAGGAATTGACCCAACGTTTGCTGGAGATTCGGGGAGCTTTGCACAATCACACAGATTTAGATGAGCGGCACCGTTTGCTTCGGGCTATTGAAATTGCCGAGTTCCAGAAAAATGGTGGTGAATCATCCAGTGCCGCTATGCCACAGCGACCACCCTTCAATCCCATCATTTTTGGTACTACCTTTCCTAGGGACCAGCTGAGACGAAACATCAAGGAACGGTTGCGGCAACGACTCAAGGAAGGGATGATTCAAGAGGTGCAATCTATTCACGATTCTGGCATTGAGTGGCGGCGACTGGAACGCCTGGGCTTGGAATATAAGTTTGTGTCCCAGTTTTTGCAGGGGATAATTCCCTCTGAGCATGAACTCTTTTCCCAGCTGAATATTGCCATTGGTCAGTTTGCAAAGCGACAGGAAACTTGGTTCCGTGGAATGGAACGAAAGGGAATAAAAATCCACTGGCTTACTCCAGGTAGCCGGGAGCAAAGAGTTTCAGATGCTTTGGGAATAATTGATTCTGTTAAAAAATTAAGCGTTGACTGCTAACTTATTGTTTTTAGAAATTTTCTCAATGTAGCCCGTTCTCAGGCAGCTTTCAAAGAGACTTTTACTGAGAAAGTCGGTGGTTTCTTCTTCGTAGCCACCTCGGTCACGAACAATCTTCACTTCAAATCCATCTTCCATCTCACGAATGATTGTCATATAATCTGTAGGGTTGGAACTTTTAAGTTTGTAAAAATCCATTTGATATCCTCCAAACTGTGGATAATGTTTTGTAAGGAGACTAAAGAAAATGAAGTCACCTTTCTATTTTCTTCGGTTTGATGGAGAAATCATATTAGCTTTTTGTGAGGGATAGCTTGAACTATATTGATGCCCATATGCATATTGCAGATTGTAAGGAGTGGCAGCTCTTGCCAGATGTGGTTCAGTGTTCTTCCTGTCACACAGAGCAGGAATTTTTATTTGTAGAATCCTTGTCGCAAAAATATCCAAATCAAGTTTTTCCAACCTTTGGCATTCATCCTCAAAATCCCGACGTGACTCTTTTTCCCTTGTTGGAAAAACTAGCTAGGGAACAACGGCTTTCTGCGGTGGGGGAGGCGGGATTTGATTTTTTTACCCCGGAATTTGCTGCAACTTGGGATCTGCAGAAGGAGGTGTGGCACTTTCAACTGGAGCTGGCACAAAGGTACCAATTGCCCCTTGTGATTCATTGTCGCAGAGCCATGGACAAGATTTTCTTGTATTGCAAGGAATTGAAAAAACTTCCTGCTGTGGTGTTCCATGGCTTTCCTGGTTCTTGCCAAGAGGCTCAGAATTTATTGCAACGGGGGATTGAAGGATATTTTTCCTTTGGAAAGGAACTACTACGGGGCAGGAAAAACAGCATTCGTTGTGTGCAGGAACTTCCACTGGAGCGGCTTTTGACAGAAACTGATGCCCCCTACCAAACCTTACGGAATCAAGAAGCTACACCGCCACAAGATATTCGGTTGGTATACCAAGAATTTGCCAAAATTCGTGATATACCAGAAGCTGCATTAAAAAATCCTTTGGAAGCAAACTTCCAAAGGATTTTTACAAGAAAAGATACATAAAAACTAGTTGGACAGACGTTGTAATTCTTCAATAGTCTTAAGGTGTAAATCCAGAACAACTTCGACTAAAGTTTCTGTATTCATATCTGGCTCGTGAAGATGCCCCTTTGCCTTACCCCTAAAAATATCCTCCAACTTTTGTGCCTCTGCTGCTAGGGGATTTGCTCCCAACTGACGGGCAGCACCTTTGACTCGGTGGATGTATTGGGCTGCTTCCAGGCATTCTCCGCTGGGTGAATCACGGAAAGCTCTTTCCAATTCCCTCATCTTTTCTGCTTGGAAAACTGTATCCTGCAAAAAAGCATCCACCAAAATCATGTACAGTCCCATATCATTATCAAGTCGCTCCAAGGCTTCCTGGAGATTAATCAATTCACTTGTACTGTTTTCCATAAGAAAGATTATAGTATATTTGTTTTTTTTTTGCTATATTTATGACATGAACTTACTAACTATCTTCCTGTATGGAAGTCTTGGCTCAAGCCTTGTGTTTTCTTTCGTAAATCTTGTTTTTGCTTCAGATATTTCGGTGGTAGCTTTTCCTCTTTCTTTGTTGTTTACTGCTGCTCTTGTCTATTGTGCTTGGATTCAGCTGTATCGCCAACGTAATTTGAAGATGGTTTCCATTGTGCGTAAGCTCTATCAATATCTTCCCTTCATTTTGCTGGTTGCCTTTGTGTTCCGGCGCTCTGGAGCTACAGGAACAAGCCATGGATTTGATATCCTTTCAGTTTTGCTGTGGCTTATTGCTTCCATTCTTTCTATTGGAATGCAGATGATGCTGGGAAACAAACGGGTTGGCAATACTTTTCCCCACTGGAATGAGTTTCAGGAGGCCCGTTCCCAAAATAAGCCCAGTGGCATCAAGCGTCTGGTACGGGAAATCCTTGAGTGGGTGGATGCCTTTGTGCAGGCTGCTTTTACTGTTGCCTTGTTGAACATCTTCATTATCCAGCTTTACGAGATACCTTCAGAGTCCATGGTGCCAGAATTCTTGGTGCGGGATAGGGTGGTGGTGTTCAAGACGGCTTCTGGCCCACGATTTCCCCTGTCAAATGTGGGTATTCCTCAGCTCCGTTCCTATGACCGTGGCGATATTGTGGTATTCCGTAATCCCCATTACAGCCGTGATCGCCAGTCCGAGGTACGAACCTTTGTGTCTCAGCTAGTGTATACCCTTACCTTTACCATGGTAAACTTGAATGTGGACGAAGCAGGTAATTTGAAGGCAGATCCCTTGGTAAAGCGAGTTACAGGTTTGCCGGGAGAACAGCTGATGATGGTGGACGGTGTCTTGTATTCCCGTACTAAAGATTCTCCTGAATTCACTGTGGTACAAGAAGATGCTCGGTGGGCTGAGTGGAATGTGGCTGCCTTGCCCCACAAGATCTTGGAAAAGGTGCAGGATATTCCTGTTCCAGAAGCTATTTATCAGAGTATGCTTCAGTGTGAAAAAATCAAGAATTCCCTCCACTATGATTCAGTTCGTAAAGAAATCCTTCAGTTGGTGGAAGAGTTTTCTTCCATTAGACAAAAAATCTCTGGAGCAGATACAGGCTCTGGTGCTCCCATCCTGTCTCCATCTGATTTATTTGAAGGAAACTTTTTTGCCCAATGTGACACCCTTTCCCGTCGCTTGTTGACAGTACAGGGGGGAACTCAGTGGTTTACCGATTTTATGACCAGCTGGATGGATGAAATACCCCAAGAATGTTTTACTGATTCCACTGTTCTTGTTGGGGGAGATTTATATCAAGACACTAACTTTAAGTTAAATCTGATGGCAAAGCTGGCTTTTGGACAGCTAGTGGTGCAAAATGCCCGTCTGACTGCTGAAGGAAAACCTGTTGCCAGTTGGCGTACGGATTCTATCCGCACTGCTGCCTTGGAACAGATTCAGTCATTGCACTGGTACTTTGCATTGCTAGATTCACGAAATATGCCGGTGTTCCCTGCTAATAATGACTTGGGACAGCCAGAATATATTCCGCATAATTCCTTTTTCATGATGGGAGATAATCGATTCAACTCTCTTGATATGCGTCATTCCTACGATGCAAAGATTATAGCCCTTACAGACTACGACCCTTATTCTTTGTTGTATCATTCAAGAATTGCTCCCCAAGCTGTGGGGGCACGGGATATTTTAGGTACAACAGTGTTGCGTTTTTGGCCGGTAAATCGTTTCGGTGTACCGGGAATTACTGGAAAGGAACAATAGATTCCCTTAAAATGAATTTCTGTTGGAGATTCCTTCCATATTGACAGAAGTTATATTTTTATTCATCATAGGCAGATATATGAGTGATACAAAGCTAAGCAGGGCTTATTTAGAGACATTGCCATCGGCAGATTTGATTGCTTTGGCAGACGATTTAGGTATAGATATTCCAGAAAATCTAAATAGGCGATTTATTATCGGTGAGTTATTGGAAGCAGCTGAAGATATGGATGATTCTGATGATGATTTGGAAGAATCTGATGAAATTACTACAGCTGATTTGCCTGATACCTACAATGAGACACTTATTTCTGCTGTTTTACGTAATCCTGTTTGGCTCTTTGCATATTGGGACGTAAAAAAAGATCACATCGCCTTGGTGCGTAAGTCTGACAAGGTGCAGTCTTTAAGTTTGCGGGTAACAATGTTTCATCGTGATGAACCAGAAACTGTTGCAGATTTCTTTGATGTTCCCATTACCATTGAAGATAGAAACAGATACATATTGTTGCCTGCCGGTTTTGGTTTTGTTCGTGTAGACTTGGTCTTGAATATGGAAGATGAGGCTTATGAGGTATGGGCAAGTACAGGTATGATTACCTTACCCTATGTTTCTCCTCGCATTGCAAATCCCCTGCCAGAAACTCCAGTTTCTCCAGTATTAAAACTTTCTGGTTTGCCTGAGTTACTGCGAACTCATTATATGAATCACCGTCAGTCTTTTTTCTAGGAGTTCAAGTTCATGTCTAAAAAGAAAATTGTTATTACGATAGTGGCACATCAGGGATATTTTTGTCCCACCAGTATTCAAGAACTATCTCATCCTGAAATTGAGCTCCTTTTTACAGGAATTTCTGACACCTATATTCCCTTGCTGAATATGTTTGAAACCTTGGATTTAGAGCATGTTCCTTTTCAGCTTGCTATTGTTATGACTCCCACCCTTTGTACCTTGCTTTCTGACTATACAGTACAAGAAATGTACGTAAACTGGTTGGACAAGCTCATTCTACTGGGTGAAAATCAAATCAATTCCTTGGAAAAAACTGATGCCATCTATCCCTTAGTGGAAGCAGAACTGAATCGAGTAAAAAAATGCAAGGACGACTTTGTTAACGTCTACAAAAGTGACTTATTGTCTGCCTTCCGTTATTATGCTGACCGAGGAAGTTTGGAGCTTTTGGCAACTGCCGCTACTGCAGCCTTCTTGCCACACTACATCGACTTGCCAGAGGCCATCAACGCCCAGATTGAGGCGGGACTTCATTCTCATCGTCAGTTTTTTGGCTTAGTTCCTGATGGTTTTTGGCTTCCTGCCATGGGGTATGCTCCTGGTTTGGAAGAAATTATCAAGAGCTATGGCTTTACCTATACCATCCTTGATTCCCACGGGCTTCTTTTTGGAGATCCTGCCCCAAGAAACGGTATCTTTTCCCCAGCTGTTTGTAGCAATGGCTTGTGGGTTTTCGGCCAGGACTATACTGCTGAGGAAAGCATAATCGGTTCTGGTGGATTTATGTATAATGATGTGTACCGAGACCAAAACCGAGACTTTGCCTTTGAGGCTACAGACCAACAATTGGAAGGTTTTTTGACTGAAAATGGAGTTCGCCTGCCTTCTGGCTACAAATATTGGAGTCAAGGGGATGAGGGAAAGATATATGATAGGGAAGCAGCCCTAGTTCAGGTGAAAGCAGATGCTGCTGACTTTGTAAAAAAATACGAGGAAAAGCTGGAAAAGGCAAGCCAAGCCTTGGAGTCCGATGATGTTTCCATTCTTTGTGCCTTTTATGCCCGTGATTTTGGTCAGTTGTGGCACGAGGGAATGGAGTGGCTGGAGCAGGTTATTCGGTTGACCGCAGAAAGTCAGGAGATTGAACTGGCCCAGTGTAATGATTTCTTGGATTGCAAGAAGGATTTACAGCAGGTACATCCCTTTATGTCAGCTGCCACTGGAACTGGCTACGGAGAAAACTTCCTTGACACCAAAAATGATTGGATGCTCCAGTACGCCCGTAAGGCCTGCCAACGGATGAATCAGCTGGCAGATCGCTTCCCAGAAGACACTGGACTAAAGGCTCGAGCCTTGAATATGGCTGCTCGTGAGGTGCTTTTGGCCCAGTCCTTGGATTGGCCCAAGATGCTTAGCGAGGGGCTTTTCCCTGAGTATGCAGAAGAACAATTCAAGAAGAATGTTCAGTCTTTTATTACGGTGTATGATTCACTGGGGGCCAATTCCATTAGTACCGAATGGCTCACTAAGTTGGAGCAGGAGCATCCTCTGTTCCCGTGGATGAATTATAGAATTTTCAGTAAAAAGCAATGAGCTTGAGATAGTGCTTGATTGTGCATCCGTGGATGAATTACCGAATTTTTAGCAAAAAGCAATAGGATTGAAGCAGGGAGTGGGGTGGCACTCCCTGTTTTTTTTAAAAGAATTGGCGGATTTCTTTGAGGGCTTCCAGAAGTTTGTCTAAATCCTGCTGTTGAGTTTTGGGGCCAAAGGAAAAACGCACTCCATTGGTGGCCAATTCCTTGGAAACACCCATAGCTTCTAGCACTGGTCTGCTGAGTTTTCGGCTGGAGCAGGCAGAGCCAGTGGAAATGGCAATAGATTTTTCCGATAGGGCACGAACAAGTACCTCACCAGGAATCCCTTCAAAGGCGGCCTGTACAATCCAAGGAGAAAATTTTTCTTCCAAGGGGTCTGTTCCGCGAGCATCGGGAATGAGGCGACATCCCTTGATTTCTTTCAACTGAGTGATAAAACTACTTGTCATGGCTTTTTGCTGCAAAAAACGTTGGTAGGCAACTCCTTCGGTGTTTTTTTCAGACAAAAAATGACGTTCAAGACATTTACTAAAGGCCCAAGCTCCTGCAATATTTTCTGTTCCAGATCGAATGCCCTGCTCCTGACCGCCGCCACGGACAAAGCTTTCAAACCTTTGTGCCAGATACAAAATACCAATGCCACGGGGGCCACCGATTTTATGGGCACTAAAGGCAGCACTGTCAATGCCAGGATAGGACAGATTCAGGGGAATCTTTCCTGCAGCCTGAACACAGTCAACATGGAGCTTTGGCCGCCGTTTTCCAGTTTCCTTGGCAAACTTGTTCAGTAGATCTGCCACCTGATATATCGGCTGAATGGCTCCCGTCTCGTTGTTCACTGCCATGAGGCACACCAGCACCGTGTCGTTGGTAAGGAGCTTTTCTATGGCTGCTACTGGTACAATGCCAGTTGCATCAGGGGCGGCCTGTAGCACCTTCCAGCCACAATGTTTGAGCATTTCTGCCTGTTCTCGAATAGCAGGATGCTCTATGGCACTGATGATGATGGTGCCTGGAGCTGGACGTTGCAAAAGGGAGAGCAGGGGAAGATGGTTTGCTTCGGTGCCACCACTGGTAAAAAAGAGGTTGTCACTCTTTACCTGAAGGGTTTTTGCACAATCAGAGCGGACTTGAGCCAAGGTATTTTTTGCGTCACTGCCAAGAAAATGGAGACTGGAAGGATTTCCAAAATGATTGATGGCAATTTCAGCTGCCTCACGGATAATATCTTCCTCCACCATGGCAGTGGCAGCCCAATCAAAGTACAATGGTCGTCCTTTAGTTCCACCACCTTCCTGCAAAGTCAGTGCTGATTCTGTCATACTTTGGCTTCCAATACCGCAAGAATCTTATCGTCAGGTACTTCTTGAATGACGGTGCTGTTGATTTCCCGCTGTAGGATAAATCGAACGGCAGCACCACTGTTTTTCTTGTCCTTTTTCATGGCAGATAACAAGATGATGCTGGCATCTTCTGGAGAAACCTTGCCTTCTAGCACTGGATGGTAGGCAGTTCTACACCAGCCATAGCTTTCCAAAACTTGGTCAACTTCATCTTTGTATTCTTGGTCACAGAGTCCCAGATTCACGGACAATTCCAGCGCACGACCAATTCCCCAAGCTACGGCATCTCCGTGGGGAATGGCACCTAAACCAGCAGTAGTTTCCAGTGCGTGGGCAAAGGTATGACCAAGGTTTAGTTGCATTCTCAAGCCTGTTTCTGTCAAGTCCTTTTCTACGATGCTGGCCTTGGCAATAACGCAGCGACGAATAATCTGACGTACCAGATCGGTTTCACGAGCAAGAACCTCATCCTTTTGGTTTTGCATAATGTGGAATAACTTTGGTGCGTAGAGCAGAGCAGTCTTTAATGTTTCTGCAAGGCCAGATCGATATTCCTCTGGAGGCAGGGTTTGCAGAAAATCACTGAAAACATGGAGTCGCTTGGCAGGATAAAAGGTTCCAATCATATTTTTGAAGCTATCAAAATCGCAGCCAGTTTTTCCACCTACAGCAGCGTCTACCATGGCCAAAAGGGTGGTGGGAACTAATTCCAGCTTGGCTCCCCGCTTAAAGATTGAAGAGGCAAAGGCTGTCATGTCGCAAATAACGCCACCACCAATGCCCACAAAGACGCTGGAACGCTGCAAGCCTGATTCCAAGGCAGTTTGTATAATGAACAATACGTTTTCTATTGTTTTGTAGCTTTCTCCTGCACCAAGAATTACCAAGGTGTTGTTACCCTTTCTAAAAACTGAACGAGGGGGAATTCCTGTAGAAAGGGTTTCTGCAGAGATTGAAAATTCCTTTGCCAGCATCTTGAGTGCAGGGAGGGTAATAATGGTGGAATCAGTTACAAAGATTCTGTTAAGACCATCATTGGGGGAAAGAAAACTCATCAGGGAGTCAAGCTCTGGGGAACTGTAGAAAATAATGTCTGTTTTTTCTGTTCCCACAGAGATTTGTGGATATTGAATGGTGAAAATGTCCTGTGTCATGAACCTATTTTAATAGGTTTCTTCATCCATTGCAAGGAAGGTTTCACGAACTTTTGTCAGGCGATTCAGCTCTCTGGTGAGGATTTTTTCGTAGTTCAGTTCCCCGTTGGCAATGCGGTGTCGCTCGTCCTCCCAGTTCTGGATGTCTGTAA
This sequence comes from Treponema sp., assembly GCA_045630225.1. Taxonomy (GTDB): domain Bacteria; phylum Spirochaetota; class Spirochaetia; order Treponematales; family Treponemataceae; genus Treponema_F. The sequence goes on from JAZQSR010000090.1 coordinate 16,473, forward strand.
GGTATAAAAACTGAAAATTTCCGGTACTGGCCTTTTCTGCCCATAATTTTGCTTCCTGCCAATAAACAAGTCCTGTTTGGAAGCATTGCTCAGCCTTTTCTAAATCCCTCAGATATTGCTCTTTCCAAGGAGCCTCATAAAAATAGGCAACCTCCTTGTCAAAGGTGGCGGCCAGTCTCATGTGCTGTTCTATAAGTTTGAGATTTACATGCATCATAAAAAGATAGCGATATTTTTCCCAATCTTTTTCATCGGTAATCTTTGCAAGGGCATTTCGTGGATTGCAGAAATCTGCTTTTACCGCCTTTTCTAGCCAATAGATGTTTTCGATTACGTCATCGGGATACTGCTGGTAATGCACGTGAAAAAGACGATAGAATTGTTCCTTGTATACCACAAAGTAGGAAAACCCTGAACTGATGACAAGACAGAAAAAGAGTGCCACAGCTATACAAAGTTTTGTGGCTGGAGAGAAAAATCTTTTTTTTGCAAGAGGCTGTTGTGGGTACTTCACCCCTGTAATATCGGCATGTTTTTCAATGCACTCCAGATATTTTCCTCTACTTTTTCTAGACTTTGGGAGGCATCGATTCTGATAATCTTCATGCCTGTGTCCATTTTCTCATATTCGTGAATTACCTTGCGATACTCCTGCAAGGTGGCCTCCAAAAAAAGTTGATTTTCATAGATTTCTGTAACACCGCGCTGTGTAATACGTTTTAATGATTGGCTAGGTTCTATATCAAAGTAGAAAAGATATTCAGGCAAGGGAAATTGACTGTTCAGCAGGCGGGGAAGCTCTGGGCCACAGGCAGCACTTTGGTAGGCAAGGCTAGAAAAAAGGTAGCGGTCGCTGATTACCAGAACCCCGTTGTTGCACAACTCTTCTATGCCACCGGGGCCTGCAAGATGCTCTTGTCGGTCTGCAGCAAAGAGGTAGGCTGCAGTTTGGGCTGTGGCTTGAAAATCACCCTTCAGGAGGCTTCGGAGAAATTTTCCCGTGGCCCCTGTGGTGGGTTCCGCTGTACAATGGCATTGTACGTGAGGAAATGTAGCCTGCAATTTTTTTTGCAAAAGCTTTTGTTGTGTGGTGGTACCAGCTCCGTCAATGCCTTCAAAAACAATGAAATTCTTTAATATCACGATAGACCTACCATTTTTTTCCGAAATTTACTATAGTATAAAACAGGATATCTTGGCCACATGAAGTCTAAAGTCGTCAAAATCGGCGTCAGCAGCATTCTCTTTTTCTCTATGATTCTTGCCGCCTTAGCATTGGTGCGTCCTGCAATCCGTGGGTTTTCCCAACAGTTGGAAACCTATGGCAAGGACTTTTTGGCCATGGTGGAATCAAAGACTGGCTTACAGGTATCCTATGACTCATTATCGCCAGCCATTCTATCAGTTTTTCGTATAAAAGGTATAGTAGTTTCTGATGGGGAAACAAAAATTCCTGTTCTTTCAATCCGCAAGGCCACGCTTTCCTACAATCTTTTTCGCCTTCTGTCTGGGGACATTCAGGGAGCCTTTTCCAAGCTCACCATTTCTGGCATTACCTTGGAATATGATGCAGTAAAAAGTAGCCGTGTGGTGGAAAAAATCATGGCCTTGCTGTCTAGTGAAGAGGAGAATTTGGAGAAACAGGAGATTACTTCTGTCGAAGGAAAAACTTCCAAAGGAAACATTCCTGCAAGCATTTCCTTGCCCTTTGCAGTAGATATTCAAGATGTAAACCTGCATTATCGAGATGATTTAGTAGATGTTCTTGTTGCATTTAGAGATATTATGGTTTTAGACACTGCTTCTCAAGGATTTTTATCTGCTCAGGGCAATGGAATAAGCCATGTGACCTTGCAAGATGCAGCTTTAGCTTCTATGCCACAAGATGTTCAAGAGTCAATAAAAGATATTTCTGTGCTGTTTTCCTTTGATGCTTCCATTTTGCCCCAGTTAGATGGCAGTACTGCTGATATTACCTTTGCTTCCGTGTCTTCTTCAGCCTTTTCTTTGGCTCGTACCAGTTTGTTCGGAGAATATAATCAAGGTGTTGTAAAGGTTACCTCCATGCAGGGAAATCTTCCCCTGTGGCTTATGGCAGAAATGAATCTTGATGAAGGTCAAGTACATGTGCTGGCTCAAATGGAGAAGTTTGACCCATTATCTTATTTTAGAATAAAAAAAGAGTTTCCCATTTTAGATAAGGTTCGTGGTACACTGATTTCTGGAACATATGAATTGCAGCTGGATACCAAGTCTATGGCTTTTGACTATGAGGGAAATGGAGGGCTTTTTCTGCCAGAACAATTGTTGTCGGTGGACTTGTTACCCGGTGGCTTGGAACTTGACTATGATTTTTCTGGCAACGCCACTGATGTGTCAATACATGATTTTAGGGTCAGCAACACAAACCTGGACTTTTCTCTTGAAGGAGAGGTGAATATTCCCAATTTACAGGCCTCGGGATTTGCCTTTTTGGAACGTTTTACTGTACCAGGCAGCGGTGACATTTCTGCAGAATTGTATCTTGATGCCCTTGACCGTGGCTTTACCTGCTTTATTCCTCAGCTGTATTATGGGGAGCGGAGCTTTACGGCCCTCCAGCTTACCATGATTCCTGACGAGGCAGCCAAATCCCTGGACTTTGAGTTTGAGGCATCAGATTATTCCCACATTGATTTTGGTGTGCCAGGTTTAGTACGGCTTTCGGGAAGCATTTTGAACGAGGACAAGCCCTATGTTCAGGCAAATTTGGGAATAAATGACTTCTTCCTTGATTCTGCAGTAAATGTGGCATCATTTTTTGTAAGCCAAGATCAGCGAGGTGAACTGGAGTCTTTGGCTACAAAACTTTCTTCCTACGTTACCACCAACGAGCTGTATTTTGCCACAAATCTTTCTTCCATCAGCTACAACGTGGATTATTGGATTTTGGCTGACGCAAATAACGATGACAACCTGCTTATCTTTTCCTTTACGGGAAACGAAACCACCATAAACCTTTCCCAGTTTGACCTGCTCTTTGCTGGTCAGGATATTCAGTTAACAGCAGGACTTGATCTTGATGAGGATTATACCCAGGCCCTGTTCAATGCAGATATTTCCGTCAATGCAGTGCCGTACTCCGTTGCTGGTTCTTATACCTTTGGCTCCTGGCTGAACCTGTCTGGAAGCTATGGCTTGTTGGCATCGTTGTCATTTGACGGAGAGGAAAATCTGCTGGAAGGACAACTTCAGATGCAGGAGTTGCCACTTTCTGTGGGGGAGGCAATGATTTTATGCTCCTTAGAAACAAGTGGTTTTATTCCTCGCAATGATATGGCTGGATTTAGGATTGATGTAACAAAATTCACTCTGTCAGAAATATCTAATCTTATGTTTACGAATCCTGAACTTTCTTTGTCTGGTCAAATCTCAAACTACGGATTTTTGTTGGAAAACTTCTTGTTTTATGATGCAGTTTCTACCTTGGATGGTTCTGGTGGTATCAGGTGGAATTTTTCCCAAGGAAAAATGGATACAGCAGGTTTGGACTTACAACTGGCCAATGCTTTATCCTCTGAGTTATATACCATTAGTATGAGTTTTTCTAATCCAGAACAAAAGGATTTTTCTCAATTGAACTTTCTCAATGATGTCTATTTTTCTGCTCAAATCGATGTAAACAATCTTCCCTTGGCTCGTTTCCGTCCTATGCAAAATCAAGGAAATGTGGTAACAGCAGCTATTACTGCCATGGGAACCTTTGAAAATCCGTATATTTCTGTAAATATTGCACCATCTTCTGTTTCCTTTGGTGGAGTTCCCTATATGGTAACTGCCTCTGCTCGGTTGGAAGATGGAGAAATTTTCCTAGATGAAGGTCAAGTGCAATTAGGTAATCAACATATCAAAAATATTTTTGCCAATTTCTCCCTAGCTGATTTTTCAGGCTATCTCCATGCTGAATATGACGCAAATTTAGGAGATGTATATTCTATAAATGTTCCACTAGATGTGAATGTAACCAGCTCTTTGTCAGATGGTAGCAGTGAGACAATTGTAGTAAATCCAGACGGAACGGAAAGTATCCTCCGTGAGGATAATGGCTTTGTGGGAATTGTTACTACATTGGCAAGAGGGCTTCCAGAAATGATTTCTATAGATGCCAAGGCTGAACTTGGTGGTACTTTTTTTGCAAAATCTGAAACGGTGGAGCTAAATCTTGTACGAGTTCCTGGATTTATCATGGTAAATTCTCAAAACGATTTAGGAATTTCAGGCTCCATTACAGAAGACGGTTTTATAAATATGAACCTTTCTGGTCGAATGCCACTCCATGCCGTGGTGCAGGGAAGTGTTAAGGATGAAGCTTTAGATATTCAATTGAGAAACATTTCTTCTGATTTATCTAAATTCAAGGGGCTT
>JAZQSR010000091.1:0-1248 GCA_045630225.1 Treponema sp.
CGATCCGACTTCCGAGATGGGGCTTTTGGGGTGGAGCTGAGGAGGTGGAGCTCCCGAGATGAGGCCATTGGGTGGAGCTGAGAAGGTGAAGTCTCCCGAGATAAGGCTTTGGGATGGAGTTGAGGAGGTGGAGTCTCCCGAGATGGGGCTTTTGGGGTGGAGCTGAGGAGGGGGAGCTCCCGAGATGAGGCTTTTTGGGGGGGGCTGAGGGGATGAAGTCTCCCGAGATGGGGCTTTGGGATGAAGCTGAGGAAGTGGAGCTCCCGAGATAGGCTTTGAGGGAAGAGTTAAAAGTTTCATGTGATTTTTTTTAGGTGAAACTTTTTGTTTCACAGTGAGAAATGGTTGGTTTCCAAGAAGTGGCTGCCAATGGATGCCTGCCGCCGATACCCTCTAAACGTAGTGAAGCGTAAATCGGCGGTGGGCTATTGGCAGACCCATTTATGAATCTAGCAACTCCTGAACTTGGGATAATGAGAGTCCAGATACATCAGCAATGTCCTCAGGAGCATAGCCACGAATAATAAGTTTACGTGCCGTCTCCAATGCCTTTTGGTAGGCTCCTTGTTCCAAGCCACGTTCCAGCCCTTGCTCTAGCCCAATGGAAATGCCTTCTTCCCTGCCAGTTGCAAGCCCAATGGAAATACCCTCTTCCCTGCCAGTTGCAAGCCCAATGGAAATACCTTCTTTCCTGCCAGTTGTCAATCCAGTATGTAAACCTTCTTCATAACCATCACGGCGACATTCCATCATGCGGGATGTATAGGTGAGATACATGTTTCTTTCCTCCTTTTCTTGCTTCATTCGAGCAATGGATTCATCCAGATCTTTGGTGAAGGCTGTTTGTGCAACTTTACCTTTGATATAATCATAGAACAAGCGTAAATCTAGGTCAAGGTTGGTAAGGTCTTTGGCGGTTGTGTACAGGAAAATCTTTTCTGTACCGTCCTCCAAGGGGATTGGTTCATCATAATTAATGCAGTAGTTCTGGAAGGTGTAGATGGGTTTCCCTTGATGGAATGGATCAAAGGTACAGATAAAAACGACGTAGTTTTGTTTCAAGTCGCTGTACTGGGAGCCTTTTGGAGTGGTATCAATGTCAGCTGGGGCTTGGTAATAGCGGGCTCTGTGGGGAAGGTCTCCGTGGTTAGAAGTCTGCATCTCAACATTAATGACTTTGTTTTCATCCTTGAGATACACATCCATGATGATTCCCTTGGCGTTAGGGTCAATCTGGATAGCGTGGTG
>JAZQSR010000092.1:0-27615 GCA_045630225.1 Treponema sp.
AAAACTTTATTTCACGCCCCAGTTTATGCTGGGCAAATAACCGAAAGAAAAATGATTTAAACGAAAAAAAGACCAGCGGAAAATTTCTTGCAAAAGGAATTCCACGCTGGTCTTGTTCCAGATAAATTTATTGTAGAAAGAGTTTCTTCTGTGTTCTGTGTTCTGTGTTCTGTGTTCTGTGTTCTGTGTTCTGTGTTCTGTGTTCTGTGTTCTGTGTTCTGTGTTCTGTGTTCTTCAGGGATTGTATCGTGGAAAAGGTAGTTGTCAAGCGGGGGTCTGCATTACTTGAAAGATTTTTTGTGTCTGAAAACATGTTTACTCCAGTGTTATGGGCTTTTACGATACAGAACCAACTTAGATGATTGTTTTATTTTGTTCAATTTGTAAGATTTTCTCTTGCTTACACACTGTAAGAATTTTCCTTGCTTACACATGGTAAGAGGCCAATCTTACACTGTGTAAGATTGCCTTCTTACACAAGGTAAGATTACTATCTTACACACAGTAAGATTTAGCACATACACAGTGTAAGATTCTTCCCAGATTTTGTATCCGCCTGTCTTTACAGGTCACTGTCCCTTTCCCGTACAGGTCATCGCCCCTTTCCTGTACACGTCATTGCCTCTGACCAAATGTGAGTAGCGTTAGCCACGAACAAAGACCTGTGGCTCTTCCTTCCCAACCTTTACAAAAAAGGCTCCATCTCGGGAAACTAAAAAAATAAAGCTCTCTCCCGCAAAAACGCAGTTTTTTTCACTTCCAAGTCTATAATATTTATGTAAGAAAAAAACTTGGAGACTGAATGGAAAATCAAACCACTACCGAAAACCGCAAACACAAGGACTCCCTCTTTGTAGATTATTTTTCCAAAGACAGGGACTGGAAGCAGCACTTCCTTTCCCTGTACAACGCCCTCCACGGCACAGACCTGCAAGTGGAAACCACCAAACTGGAACGAGTGAATCTAGAACAGGTGCTCTACATGGACTACTACAACGACATTGCCATCATGGTAAACGACCAATTTATTCTCATGATTGAACATCAGGCCACCATCAATCCTAATATGCCCCTTCGATTGCTAGAGTACATCAGCCGAATCTACGGCAACATGGTGGATTCCAAAGCCAAGTTCTCTGATAAACTCATTCCCTTAGCTAAGCCAGAGTTCTTTGTCTTTTACACCGGCAACCAAGACCTTCCCCCAGAAAGCTACCTGTACCTGTCTGATGCCTTCTGTAGCAAAAAAATAAGTGATGAAACTCCACTTCCGGGGGTCTTGGGGGCAGGAAGCGGTTTCGCAGAGGCTCAACCGAGACTCGCTAAAATCGCTCAATTTATCGCGATTTTCCGGCTTTGCCGTCGCTCCCTACCTAAGCGTGCTGGGTTCTCGCAGCGAGCACAACAGTGCGAAGCTTCTAGCGAAGGATGGGGTTTTAGGGGACAAGGGGCAAGACATCGCAGCCCCTTGCCCGCTGACCAGTAGAGGGGGTGTCCCCTCCTAAAATACAATCAGGAACAACAGCTTCGGCCGTTTACTTCTCCTGGTACTGGGACAGGATATTCTCCGTCAAAGCAGCCCTTACAGTAGCCATAGGTTTTATCATTCAGCTCCTTCATGGCCTCGAACATGCCTTCCAAGGAAATAAAGGCCAAGGAATCAGCACCAATTTCCTTGCAAACCTCATCTGTGCTATGTTCAGCAGAAATCAAGTCAGCACGGCTTGGTGTATCAATTCCAAAGTAGCAAGGGAATTTTACTGGTGGAGAGGAAACTCTAAAGTGAACTTCCTTAGCTCCAGCCCGACGCAAAATCTGAATCAAGCGACGGCAGGTGGTTCCACGCACGATAGAGTCGTCAATAATAACAACTCTCTTTCCCTTCACGTCGCTTTGCATGGCATTAAGCTTTACAAAAACGAGATTTTCACGCTCGGCCTGGGTGGGAGCAATAAAGGTACGACCAATATACTTGTTCTTTACAATTCCCATGGCATAAGGAATTCCAGCCTCAGCAGCATATCCCATAGCGGCACCCAATCCTGAATCAGGTACACCGATAACAACATCAGCAGGAACGCCACTTTCACGAGCCAGCACTGCACCCATCTTTAAGCGGGCATCCTGAATGGAAATTCCATCCATAACGGAGTCTGGCCGAGCAAAATACACGTATTCAAAGATACAGGTTCGCTTTGCTGTTCGTTCACCAAACTCAAAGGAAAGCACTCCATCCTCGTTGATAATAACAATTTCACCAGGCTGGATATCACGAACAAAGGTACCACCAACAGAGTCAATGGCACAGCTTTCACTAGCCAGCATCCAGCCGCCTTCCAGCTTACCAAGACAGAGGGGACGGATACCATTGGGGTCACGGGCACCAATAAGGCTATTTTCTGTCATTACAGCCAAGGCAAAGGAACCCTTAATCATCTGAATGGTGTCAGTTAAGGCTCGCTCCAATCCCTTCTTGTAGCTTTTACCAATAAGCTTGTTGATAACTTCTGTATCACTGGCAGAAGTAAAGGTAGAACCAGTTTCTTCTAGCACTTCCTTCAGCTGCTCATAGTTAGTCAAAGCACCATTGTGAGCTACGGCAATACCACCTAGCTTAAAATGGCTTACAAAGGGCTGGGCATTTTCAATTTGGGCTGCACCACTAGTGGAATATAAAACATGGCCAACTGCAATTTGCCCAGCCATTTCATCTAGTTTTTGGGCAGTAAATACATCAGCAACCAAGCCTAATCCCTTGTGTGCTTCAATTTTTTCCCCATTGGAAACAGAAATACCGGCACATTCTTGACCACGATGCTGAAGGGCATACAAACCGTAATAAGCCATCTTTGCAGCATTAAAACTGTCTGTTCGATCCTTCTTGTTCAAGTAAATACCCAGGATTCCGCACTTTTCCTTGAGTTTATTTTCTTCTGTCTCTAAAAATACGTCTTGATGTTCTAGATTCAATTCAGTAGTCTCCATTAGTTTTATATAAATGCTTACAGCTCAATTCCAGAGCCACCATTTTCAGCAGCCTCATCCATAAGCTTCTTTCTAAAATCCAACAACTTTGCACGGAGTTCAGGATATTTAATTCCAAGAATTTCCACTGCAAGGTAGGCAGCATTAGCAGCATTTCCAATTCCCACGGTGGCCACAGGAATCTGCTTTGGCATCTGCACTATGGAAAGGAGGGCATCCATTCCACCTAAACCATTGCTACCACTGGAAATACATTCCAAAGGAACGCCCACTACTGGCAACACCGTCATAGAAGCAATCACTCCAGGCAAGTGAGCCGCAAGCCCTGCACCAGCAATAATCACCTCGCAACCAGCAGCCTCAGCCTCTTGCAAACGCTGACGCAACAATTCTCCACTGCGATGAGCAGAAAGCACATAGGAACAATAGTCCACCCCGAATTCCTTAAGCACGGTGGCGGCTTTTTTCATTGTATCTGTGTCTGATTTTGACCCAAAAAAAATGGCAACCTTCATTTCAAAATAGTACCACGATTTCCCACTAGAATTCAATAAAAGAAGGGGATTCGATAGAAAAAAAATAATTTTTATGTAAGATAGAAAGATAGGAGTATAGCATGCCTTATTACAATACTAATTTAGACAATATTCAATTGTATTATGAAGAACGTGGTTCTGGAGAGCCCATCATTTTTGTTCACGGCTGGTCTGGCAGCGGGAAAACCCTCATGCCCATGGCAGAAATCCTCAAGGACAAATACCATTGCATCACCTATGATCACCGAGGACTAGGGGCTTCCACCCGAGCAAACAAGGGACTGACTATTGCCCAGTTGGCACGAGATTTGAAGGAATTGATTTGGTTTCTCGGTCTCAAAGATGTGACACTGGTGGGACACAGCATGGGAGCAGCCACGGTCTACAGTTATTTGGGACAATTTGGTTGTGAAAATCTGAAGCGATGTGTCTTCATCGATATGTCACCCAAAACTTTGAATGACGATGAATGGAAATTCGGCTATCACGAAGAAGAATTGTACGATTTGCCCAAACTCTTGGCTGACATGGAATTAATGAACGAAAACTTTGGCCTGTTCCAGTTGCGTTTTATGTCTGGTCTCGTACCTGCAATCAAATCAGTGCCAGAAATCCTTGCCCCCAACCTAGCAGCTGGTTTACTTGGAGTAAACGACTTGCAAATTCTCAAAAGTTTTTGGTTTTCTATGTTTATTGCTGACCATCGGCCTTCCATGGAAAAACTCACAGTACCAAGCCTTTACGTTTATCCTGAGCAAGGTTTGTATCCCATGGGTGCCCCGGACTTTATTAAATCCCAGGCAAAGGCTCCCATGGAACTTGTTTCCATCCCCAATGCCGGCCACTTAATTCCCATGGTAAACCCAGTGGTAGTAGCCCAAGCAATTAGGGAGTTCCTAGAAAAAAATTAGGGAAAGCAAAAGCTTTCCCCACTATAATCCAAGGTATCAGCGAACTGGGATACCTTGGGTTGCCAAGGCATTTTTAATGCTTCCCACGGTGTATTCTCCTGAATGCACCATGGAGGCAATCAAGGCCGCATCAGCCTGACCTTCCTTCAGTACCTGAGTCAAATGCTCTGGAATACCACCGCCACCAGAGGCCACCACAGGCACAGGAACTGCCTGACTAATCATGCGGGTCAGCTCAATTTCATAACCCGCCTTGGTGCCGTCTGCATCGATGGAATTCAGCACGATTTCTCCCGCTCCCAGCTCCACCGCCTGCAAGGCCCATTCACGAGCATCAAGCTCAGTGGCAGTCCGCCCGCCGTTTATGTACACACGATAACCGCTGGGCATGGAGCTATCCTTCAAGGCATCCATTCCCAAAACAATGCACTGATTGCCAAAAACCCTAGCTCCCTGGCGAATCAAGTCGGGATTTTTTACCGCCTGAGAATTGAGACTTACCTTTTCTGCTCCCGCCAAAATGGTGGAACGAATATCCTCCAAAGAACCGATTCCTCCACCAACACAGAAGGGAATAAAAACCTGGGAAGCAACACGGCTAATTAAATCAAGGATGGGGCCACGTCCGTCGGCAGAAGCCATGATATCGTAGAACACCAGCTCGTCCACCCCCTGACGGTAATATTCAGCAGCCATTTCCACTGGATCCCCAATATCCACGTTTCCCTTAAACTTGATTCCCTTGGTGGTGCGACCTTCTTTTACATCAAGACAAACTACAATTCGTTTTTTTAACATGGTTATTGCTCCTCCCCACCAAAACAAAAGTTTTTCAACAGACGCAAGCCTGGCTCTCCAGATTTTTCTGGGTGGAATTGCACTGCCACCAAGCTTCCCTTTCGTACTGCCGCAGGAACTGCAATACCGTAATCAGCAGTAGCCAAAATCACCGACTCATCTTCTGGCTGAATCACATAAGAATGCACAAAGTAAAATGACTGGTTTTCATCAATTCCGTCAAACAGCGGGTCTTCCCTGCGATGATTCAAATTGTTCCAGCCCATGTGAGGCACTTTCAAAGAAAACGTACTATCGATAGAAGAAAAGTGCTTGATTTTTCCGGGAATGAGGCCTAAACAAGGAGTGTCCCCTTCTTCTGAAAAATCAAAAATAATCTGGGAACCTAAGCAAATTCCCAAAACGGGAATATTTTGAGCCACCTTGTCCTTCAAAAAGGAGTCAAAGCCAGATTTTTTCAACTGCTCCATGGCATACTGAGCATCTCCCACTCCGGGAAAAATCAATTTACTGGCCCCCTCTAATCCCTCAGGACTAGTAGCCCGCACATATTCACAACCGAGCGCATCCAAGGCCCGTTCAACACTCTTAACATTACCTGCATTGTAATCGATGATTCCTATCATGGTGCCATTTTACTGCAAAAAGCGAACTCTGTGAATATAAAACTTTAACTATTCTTTAGTACTTGCATTCTGAATCAAATATGCTATACTATAGATTCGTGGAAATGACAGAAAATATGCAGCAAGAAGATTTTACTCAAGTCGATATCGACGAGTTCTTCGAATCAGATGAAAAACAAGAGGAGTTTTCCACCGAACTTGTTGTACTTTCTGAAAGCGAAGCCGCCGTTCTCGCAAAATTGATTCATTTTCTCAAGGATGATGATCCAAATACCTTGTTGGGGATCATGGAGCGTTTTGCTGATATGGAACGCTTGGTAGCCAATATTACCCATTTCCCATCACTTTTAGAACGACAAATTATTATGGGTGAAACTCGCACCCAGCACACCCTCATAGAAGGCTTGCTTGCTCACAGAGACGGAGACAAGATGCTCCACCTTCCTTCAAAAGCCATTTTGGGTAAGGGATTCTTGGTGACCAAGTATCACACCTTTATTTCCATGTATCGTATTGCAGTAAATGCAGGAATGCCCCACAAGGATGCACAGGAAGTCTACAAGGCTGCTAGCATCATTCTTTTTACCATCATGGCAGAAGACGTGTATTTGGACTTGCTGGACGAACAAACCCTTCCTTTAGATATACGCCAAGAAATTGCCTATTCTTTGATTGTTTTGTGGGAACATCGATACGACCACACCGTTTACGATGCAGCACCTGTTTTGCAAGCCGTTTGGGAAGCCCGAAGAAACCTAGCTCCAGCTTTTGGAACCATGGTGGGAACAAGCGAACTTTTGCTGATTTCCATTCAGATGGATGAAAATTGGACTGCCTTTTTGCGAGAAAAACTCAGTGACAAGGATGTTTCCCAAGCCATGGAAGAATTTTTGTTTGGATTGTCTTACGAGCAGATTCAAACCCTTCGGACAATTCTTCGGGAACGGGGAATCGCAGCCATTGGCCGTGACGAAATATCCACCTTCTTGGAACAAGAAATCAAAATTGACGTGGCTTCGGATTTAAGAGACTTTTACATGCAATATACGGTACGCCGTGACAATGCCCGTGTACGTAAGCGGCTCCAGATTCCTGGCCCCCATCACACATTGGAAGATCATTACATGAGGTTTATTTTAGAAAGGAATAAGGAGAAACAACAAGATGTCTCAGAGTAAAAAAACACCCTTTCGATTTGGGGAAAAAATTCGTACCGTGCGGGAGCGAAAGGGATATACCCTTAAGGTTGTGGCACAGCGGGCTGGGGTGAGCGAAAGTCTCGTTTCCCAAATTGAACGCAACAAGGTGTCTCCCGCCATTGATACATTGCTGGTACTAGCAGATGTCCTTGATATAAACCTAGAGTTCCTCTTTGAAGAATACCGCCGGGAACGACCTGTGCAAATCATCCATTCTCAGGAGAGACGCACCGTAGAAGAAGAATCAATTATTTATGAAGAATTAGCCAAGCCCACGGAAAATGATGGAAACCACTCTTTGGAATCTTACATTGTAAAAATTCCACCCAATAGTCAAACCCTCCGTGGCTCCTACGGTCACTTGGGGCGAGAGCTGGGATTTATTATTACAGGAAGGGGGCAACTTCACTACGAGTCAAAGGTCTACGATTTGGCAGAAGGAGACAGTGTTTCCTATTCAGCCTCATCTCCCCACACTCTGGTGAATGTAGGAGATGAAACCCTAACCGCCCTGTGGGTAGTAACTCCACCACAGCGCTTCGTGTAAGCATTTCACCTTTACTAATTTTACAATCCAATTTTGCATAAAAAAAAGCTCCCCTATTTACCATAAGGGAGTTTTTTTGTTTCCTCCAATTACAGGGAGGATTTTTACAGAAACTTAGATTCTGGGGGGAATAACAGTTGCTACACCCTCAATTACAACCTCGCCATCCTGATTCTTGCAGATGGTGGACATAGTTGCAATGTCGAACTTTTCCTTTTCCTTGATTTCTGTAACTTCCAACTCAACGGTCAAGGTATCGTCAATGCGAACAGCCTTCTTGAACTTCAAGTCCTGGCTCAAGTAGGTTGTTCCAACACCGGGCATACCCATACCAATAGCAGCAGAAATGATACCTGCACCAATCATTCCGTGAGCAATGCGTCCCTTAAACATGGTGTTCTTGGCATACTCATCGTCCAAGTGCAATGGGTTCTTGTCTCCACTTACTTCAGCAAATGAAAAAACATCTTCATTGCTTACCTTCTTGCTAAAAGTATAGGTGTCACCTACCTTAATTCCTAAAGCCATTGTAATCCTCCATAAATGAAAGTAATGTATAATATACTGTTAGTTTACCACTAAAATCCATAACTATCAACAAAACTTGTTATAGTCATGTTTAAAAAAATGGCGATGTGATTCCTTTTCAACACCGCCATTTCCTTACTCCTAGATAAAGAGCCCCCAAGCGAGAGCCAATACCAAGGATCCAACTACAGGAATGATACAAGTTGTGATACAAATATCCATGTAAGATTCCTTATGTGTACAGTGAGATACTGCCAACAAGGTGAGAACTGCACCATTGTGAGGCAAGGTATCAAGACCACCAGAAGACAAGGATGCAATACGGTGCAAGTATTCTGGGCTCAAACCAATCTGGTTAGCCAATTCCAAATACTTCTGTCCCAAGGCAGACAAAGCGATGGACATACCACCAGAAGCAGAACCAGTAGCACCAGCCAGTACGTTAACAGCCAAGGCTTCTGAGAACAAGATTGAAGTTCCGCTTGCAGAGCTAGACAACATCAAATCGGTCAAAACCTTAAAGCCAGGAACGATCTTTACAACAGAACCAAATCCTACTGCACAAGCAGTGTTCATGATAGCTGTCAAAGAACCGTTTGCACCAGCAGAAATAGCGGGAAGCAAAACCTTCACCTGCTGAATGTTCAACAAAGAACAAGTGATGATAGCCAGCAACAGAGCGATTACAATACCCCAGTTCAAGATATTCAATGCAACGAATACTACGATAATGGGGATAAGACCAGTGGCCCAGTGCCATGAAGGCAGCTTGCTTTCGTCATGCTCAATTCCTTCAAACTTTGGATCTTCTTCAAATCCACGTCCTTCCTTACGAGCCTTGAGGGCACGATATTCCAACCACAGGTAACCAGGAACACCAACAACCAAGATTGCAACAATACTCATCAAAGGAGCTGCTGTGGGAGTTGTTCCGAAGTAGTCCATTGGAATCAAGTTCTGAATCTGAGGTGTACCAGGAATAGCTGTCATGGTGAGACCAAAGGCACCAAAGGCGATAGCACCAGGAAGCAAGGTTCGAGGCAAGTTTGCTGCACGATAGATAGCATATCCCATGGGGTAGATAACGAATACTACTACGAACAAGGAGATTCCACCGTAGGTCAGAGCCAAACAAGGCAGAACAACAGCCAGAACAGCAAACCGAGGACCAATGAGCTTAACGATAGCGTTAGCCAAAGAACGGGCTGAACCAGTCATGTCCATAATCTTTCCGTACACAGCACCTAAGAAGAATGCAGGAAACCAAGTAATAAAGTACTCACCAGCACCACGCATGTAGTCCACGGTGTAGCTCGTAAGAAGGGTTCTACCCTCTCCAAGACCTGCGGCCAAGCCAAAGCAGGCTACAATGAATGCACAAAATGGTGCAACCCAAACAATTGAATGGCCTTTGTATGCCAAGAACATCAGCAATACAAGTCCGACAATGATACCAACAAGTGATAATCCTGCCATTTATTCCTCCTTATAAAATTTACAACTTCAATCCCATCAAATCATCACGGAAAATCCGCTGATCCATGGTCTTTACATCCTTCACGATTGGCTTGAATTCCATCTGATCCAAAACATCTTTCTGCAAGTCAATACCAGGTGCAATTTCAATCAATTCAACACCTTCTGGTGTCAGCTTGAATACTGCACGCTCAGTGATGTACAGAACAGGCTGTCCCTTTTCCTGGGCATAGGCACCAGAGAATGTTACCTGCTCAACTTCACTGATAAGCTTCTTGCTCTTACCTTCCTGATCAATGTTCAGCTTGCCATCTGTTACAGAAATCTTTAAGCCACCTGCGGTAAAGGTTCCACAATAGATAACCTTTCGTGCGTTCTGGGTAATGTTGATGAATCCACCACAACCAGCAATCTTTGGACCAAACTTTGATACGTTGATGTTTCCGTGAACGTCCATCTGGGCAAGACCAAGGAAGGCAACATCCAGTCCACCACCATCGTAGAAGTCAAACTGAGCAGGCTGCTCAAGAACACAGTCTGGGTTAGTGGTAACACCAAAGTCTCCACCACCAGCAGGAATTCCACCGATAGTACCGGACTCAGTGGTAAGAACCATTCCTGACAATCCTTCTTCGGCAGCAATGCTGGCAACACCTTCTGGCATACCAATTCCCAAGTTTACAACAGCGTCAGGAATTAATTCCATGGCTGCACGGCGGGCAATAATCTTTCGCTCGCTTAATGGCAGAGGAGCCAAGGAATCTACTGGCACACGAGTTTCTCCACTGTAGGCTGGGTTGTAATATGTACCGAATGTCTGACGGTGATTTTCTTCAGAAGCCACAACAATGGCATCGATGTAGATTCCAGGAATCTTTACCAAACGAGCATCCAAGGAACCATGCTCTACGATCTGCTTAACCTGAACGATAACCTTTCCGCCAGAGTTCTTTGCAGCCTGAGCAATGGCCAAGGTTTCTGCCAAAGCACCTTCGTGCTCCATGGTACAGTTACCCTGTGTATCTGCATAAGTTGCCCGGATAATACCTACGTTAATGGGGAAGGCCTTGTACAAGAGCCGTTCTTCACCTTCAATATTTACAACCTTTACAAGGTCAATATCTTTTTTAGAAATATCATTGATTTTACCACCTTCTAGGCGAGGGTCGGCAAAGGTTTTTAGACCAACGTGGGTCAAAACACCCATTTTTCCAGCAGCAATGTCTCGGAACAAATGAGAAATGACACCCTGAGGCAAATTGTAGGCAGAAAGCTTATTTTCCAATGCCAGTTTCTGCAACCGAGGAACCAATCCCCAGTGGCCACCAACAATTCGCTTTACCAAGCCTTCTTCACCAAGATGATTGAGTCCTTTTTCCTTACCATCACCCTGGCCAGCTGCATATACAACAGTCAAATCCTTAGGATGGGCTGTTTCCAAGAAGGATGCCTGAATCCCTGCTGTAACTTCTTCTGCATGAACAGCACCAACAAAGCCACCAAAAGCAACGGTGTCGCCGTCCTTGATTAATTTTACAGCATCCTGAACACTGGTCAATTTACTCATTTACCCTTACCTCCTTAGCGTCGCATTAAGAGTATCTTAAAATCACAACAAACTAATATTATGATAAACCACAATGTCTGGTAAGTAAAATGGAATTTTTACACAAGTGTCATGAAAAAAAATCATAACGAATAGAGGCTCTTTTTTTAAATTATGAGTCGCTATACTTTCTGACAAAGTCCTGCACAACTCGAATGGCAGAGGAAACGTACTTATCCTTGCGAACCACCATGGCAATATCCCAAGGAAAATCTGGTTCACAGAGCTCCACCAATTGAATTGACTTTGAATGGAAATGAGACAAAATAGGATAGGGTAAAATTGCCACACCGTAATTTAACTCACACATTCTGGCAACCATATCCCACTGAGAACTTAAGAGCTTAAAACGAGGTTGAAACCCTGCTTCGTTACACAGGGAAACGATTCTATTATAAAGCATGTAGGAAGAATCTAAGGACAACATAGGTTCATTTTTTAATTCTTGGAAACGCACCTTTGACCGCTTTGCAAAGGGATGTTCCTTGTTTACTACTAATACATTTTTACTTTCAAAAAGCACATGAACATCGTAATTTCCAGTAGCTATAGGAAGAATCACAATACCAATATCTATTTCACCAGCATCAACTTTTTCTTTTACGACATTAGCACCAATTTCTATTACATCTAAACGGATGGAAGGATAGGCTTTTTCAAACTCAGATATAACATCAGCAAAATACACTGTACTTATAACTGGAGGAATGCCCACCCGCACTACACCACCAGTAAAAATTGCAGTGGAATCCCTCAGATAATTCAAGGAATCCTCTACCTTTGCCAAGGTTTCTGTTCCCAAAGTATATAAAACCTCTCCGTGAGAGGTAAGGCGGAAAACATTGGCAGTTCTATCAATGAGGGGAACTCCCAAATCTTCCTCCAAGGCTCGAATCCCCTTACTCAAGGTGGACTGATCCATGTAAAGCTTTTGTGCCGTTTTAGTAAAATGTTTAACTTTTGCCAATTCTATGAACCAAGACAGATGTTTCAAATTCATAGCGTTATCCTATCATAGCATACAACTGAATACTAGTCTTAATTCCACAAGTTCTGGGGATTTACACCTTTTCCATTCTTGTATACAGCAAAATGGAGGTGTGGTCCAGTACTCAACCCCGTGCTACCAACAGTACCAATCTTTGTGGTGGTGTACACATAGTTTCCACGCTTTGTAGTGATACTGTGCATATGTCCATACAAGGTTTGATAGCCTGAGTGGTGGCGAATTACCACATAATTTCCATAGGTATTGTTATAGCCAGCCTCAATGACGGTTCCTTCCAGGGCAGCATATATTGCAGTACCTGTATTGGCAGCCATATCAATTCCACCATGAAAGGTTCGTGTTCCGTTAAAAGGATTTTTTCGCCAACCATAATATGATGAAAAATAATAGCGACCTTTCAAAGGTCTCTGGAACAAGTCTCCATTGATTTCTTGCCGGGTAACCCAATCAAGCTCTGCATCAGGCAAAAAGAGGGTGGTTCCAGCATCAAGCCCTACTTCCAAGGCAATATTATTCACCTGGGCACACTTATCTTGAGCAATCTCGTACTTTGTGGCGATTTGTCCCAAAGTTTCTCCATCCTCACGCACAGTGTAAAGGATGCCAGACATGGAAGGTATCTTCAGGTATTGCCCTGGCTGAATTAATCGAGTTTTTCTGATGTTGTTTACGCTGATGAGGGTATCTTGAGTGAGCCCAAATTCCTTTGCAATAACACCAATCATGTCACCTTGTTTAATTCTATATGCTGTGTAAGAAAGGCCCGTTGCATTTTCCAGAAAATCCTCCCCAGCTTCTACACTAACCACATCTTCTGCAAAGGGAAAACTTTCAGTACTGGACAAAACTGGGATTACGGGACTATCATATCCACCTTGACCAGCTACAAGCTGTGGCTCAAAAAAGGGATATACCAACACACCAACACTAAATACAATAAAAAAACAACATCCAATGCCAAGATATTTTACTATCGATTTATTTTTCATAGCTCTTTGCCTAACCTTTCTTGTTCAGTCCTATCAAATATGTTTCAAAGGATTCGGTGCGACATGCCTCTGGCTTAAATCCCCGTGCAGAGGTAAAAATCTGCCGCATGGATTTAAGAAGTTGCTGTTGGTCTCCACCTTGAAAAATCTTCACTACAAAATTACCACCTGGCTTTAACATGGTCTGGGCATAAAAAATTGCCAATTCCACCAAGCCTGTAGACCGGGCTGTATCTACAGTTTTGTTACCAGTAGTAGCTGGGGCCGCATCACAAATGACAGAATCATAGGGCCCCAAATCACGAGCCTGAGTTCTCACCCCTTCGTCGTACAAATCTCCTTGAATAAAGGTGAGATTGCTTCCCACAACGTCCTTTGCCAAGGGCTTCAAATCGATGGAGGTAAGATGACCTGTTCCATTTAAAGTTCTGAGGGCAAAAACAGTCCAACTCCCTGGAGCGGCTCCAAGGTCAAGAACAGAGGAATTTTTCTTTAGCAAGCCGAACTTTTCGTCTAACTCTTTCAATTTATACACAGATCTGGCAGGATAGCCTTCAGAAAAGGCCTTCTTTGACCAGAAATCAGGTTTTTCATAACTATTTGCAGCCATAAAACTTCCACATTGTCAATACATTACCTCATTCGTACTATCTTTCTATATTACAGAAGATAGCCCTGATAATCAACAGAGATAAACAATATTTCCTAGGTTTTCAGAATTGTTAAGTTCTGTTATACTCAAGGTATGGAATACGACTTTACTCAAGAATTGCAGAAAATTGAAACTGTTTTAGAAAAAGCTCTTCCAGATGATGCAGGAGGTCCTTGGTGCCAGCAACAATTTGGTACAATTTCACCAGCTGTTACTCCACAACATATCGCTCCCCTTTTGACCCCCTGTACACGATTAATGCATCTTGGAGGAAAACGGTGGCGTCCCTTACTTCAAATTCTCTGTGCCCAAGCAATGGCTGGCACTGACACGCCTCCAGAAGTCGCTTGCCAGCTTACTCCCTTGGTGGAATTTGTTCACACTGCAAGTCTTATTCATGATGACATTGAAGATGCGGCAGACACACGCCGAGGTGCTCCAGCAGCCCACATCACCTACGGATTGGACACCGCCTTGAATGCAGGAGCTTGGTTGTATTTTGTTGCTCCCTCTTGCATTCAGTCCAGTGGTTTGGATTTAGAAACACAGCTTCTTTTGAACCAATTGTATCACCAGGAATTACGTCGTCTCCATCTAGGACAAGCCATGGATATTGCTTGGCACCGCAACAATGAAACTATTCCTTCTCAGGAAGAATACACCGCCATGGTTCGCATGAAGACAGGAACCCTTGCTTCTCTTGCAGCCCAAGTGGGAATTATTGCAGGAGGAGGAAACATCAGTCAGGCTCAGGAAGTTGGTCGTATTGCCTCTGACATTGGCATTGGTTTTCAGGTACTGGACGATGTCATCAACCTCACCAGCGGCAACGTGGGTAAAAAACGAGGAGATGATATTGTAGAAGGAAAGAAAAGTCTTCCCATTCTGCTCCATCTTGAAAAAAATCCCCAGGACTTGGAAGAACTCACTGATTTTTTTGCCAGAGCACGAATCCAAGGAGTGGATTCTCCTGCTGTGGAGCAAGCCATTTCCATGGTAACTGATAGTGGTGCCATAGAAGAAGCTGCAACATTAGCTCGGACGCTCATTCAAAGTGCAGGCAACTGGGTGGAAAAATTATTCCCCAACAATGTCGCTGCAAAGAAAATCAGTTGGCTTTTCAACAATATGCTGAAAGTGACCATTGGCTAAAGAAACCTATACTTTGTAACTTGGGAGGAATACGTATGAAAGAAAACCCAGAAACTCTTAATTCACAAGCCATTGAATTGGCCTCCCACGGACAGTATGTGGAGGCTATCGCTTGTTTTAAAAGAGCCATTACCATAGCTCGAGATAATTCCTTGCTCTGGTATAACCTCGGTATAACCTATCGTGATGCAGGCATGATGCAATTGGCCAAGGATGCCTTGCTTACTGCACACAAAATAAATGAAGAGGATCAAGATATCATTGAAACCTTGGCTCACACCTACTATATCTCAGGTGAATTAGAAGAAGCCCTCACCCTTTGTGCCAAAGGCTTGGAGCAGAATATACGAAATGCCCACCTTTGGAACAATAGTGGGGTCATCTTTTTTACACAGGGAGATTATGATAGTGCCTGCGAGGCCTTTGAGCATGCAGTAACCATTGACCCGAACTACTACGATGCCGTATTCAATCTACGAGACACCTATCAGGAACTGGGAAATCTCAATGCAGCAGCAGAATGCGATGCCCGACTAAAAAACATCAAACAGGGAGATTTTTATGCGTGATAAGGCTTGTATTATTAAATATGAAAAGGGGATTGCCACTGTCATCCCCCTTTTAAGTGACACCTGTATAAATTGCAATAGCCCAACCTGTGCAAAGCGTGGAACTCCGTTCCACGCTTCAAACCCACAAAACTTTAAGTTGAAATCAGGTGATATTGTCAAAATTGAAGCTCCTGCTACAACACAAATTGCCCAAGGATTTCTTTCCTTGATTATACCAATCTTAAGTGCTATAGCAGGATATTTTCTTGCAGAACCTGTTGCCCAGCTTTTTGGAGTTGCAGCAACAGAATCAATGCGAACAGCAGGTGTTCTTATACTACTAGCTCTTTCTACAGGAATTATCTTTATTTTATCCAAGACCCTGCTCAAGCTTTCTAAGCCACAAGTTACGGGAATCATTCATTCCATTGAAACTGTACAATTGGAATCCTGTCCCCTGTAATGTTTCTCTTACTGATACTGATTTGCTAGGCTGCTAATTTCTTGAGCCATGTTCTGCAAAGAAACTTGTCGCTGTACGCCACCCATTTCAAAGGCAACCTTGGGCATACCATATACAATACAAGATTCCTCGTTTTGTCCCAAGGTATGGGCTCCCTGCTTACGCATTTCTGCCAACTGAGCAGCACCATCACTTCCCATTCCTGTCATAATGACACCAAGGGCTCGGTTCTGGTATACACTGGCTACAGACTCAAACAATACATCTGCAGAAGGACGATGACCATTACGCTGGGGAGCATCAGATAATCGAACAACAGCAGCCAAAGAACGGCGCTCCACATAAATATGATAATTTCCTGGAGCAATCAAAATACGACCGCTTTTTATCAAATCCCCATCCTTGGCTTCCTTAACTTCCAAGGGGCAAATGGTGTTCAAGCTATTTGCAAATTCTTCTGTAAAACCAGCAGGCATGTGCTGCACTACAAGAATAGGCTGCTTTAAATTAGGATCAATCTTTTGGAAAACCTCACGCAAGGCATTTGGCCCACCGGTGGAAATTCCAATGGCAATAATCTCTATCTTGCCGGGCTCTCGTAATGGAGTAATAACCGAAGGCTCTTTTTTCTGCCGAGCAGTAGAAAATACCGTGTTAAAGGTATTTACAATGTAGCTCGTAGGAGATTCAGTCTTTTGTTCCAGTGCTGGAGGAGTTATACCTTTTTCTGCTACAGGCTTTTTTTCCAAGGCAGGATACAAATTAGTAACGCGACGTGGTGGCGTTACAACTCTTCCCTTCTTCTTGGCATAGGTTCCACCATAAGAAATGAGCAATTCTGCCAATCGGGTAGCAGTAGAAGACAAGTCAGAAAGACCAGCTCCACCTGGCTTTGTCAAGAAATCACTGGCACCTAACTCAAGGCATTGCATGGTAACTGCAGCACCCTCAGTAGTAAGGCTAGAAAGCATAATAACAGGAATATCTATCCCCTGTCGTTTTCTTTCCTTGAGGAAATCTAAGCCATTCATCACTGGCATTTCTATATCCAAAACAATAACATCTGGTCTGCACCCTGGAATATGTTGCAAAGCAAATTGACCATTCATGGCCTTACCTGCAATCACTAATCCAGGAGTCTGTTCAATAATTCTAGAGATGATATTTCGCATTAAAGCAGAATCATCTACAATAAGCACTCTAACATCAGAGGAATCCATGCTCACTCCTACTGGGATTTAAAATTTACAGGTTTTTCTGGTACAAACATGCCCAGTTAGTCTTTAGGAACTCGAACTTTGTCTTCATTCCAAAAAGAGACTCAGAATGTCCGATATATAAATAAGAGCGTGGAGCCATTGCATCCCAGAAATGGTTAATCACTTCTAACTGAGCAGCTTCATCAAAATAAATCAAAACATTGCGACAGAAGACAATATCCAAATTGCGAGCAGTGGGCATATTCTTGAGGTTATGGTAGTCAAAGCGGATAGTACTCATAATATCAGCATTCATTTGATACCCTTCTGGTGTTTTGGTAAAGAAACGCTGCAAGTATTTATCGGGAATACCAGTAATACGAGATGCAGGATAAAATCCCTGTTTACCAACCATCAAGGACTTGAGAGAAATATCCGAAGCCATAATTTCAAAACTATAGGGAGGAGGAAGAATATCCTTCAGAATCATAGCAATGGTATAGGGCTCTTCTCCCGTTGAACAACCCGCACTCCAAATACGAATTTTCTTATCAGGTGAATTCTTCTTGAATTCCATAAGATGAGGAATTACATAATGTTGGAAGGCATCGAAATGAGGCTGATTTCTGAAAAATCGAGTCAAATTCGTAGTGACAGAATCCAACAATAACTTCATTTCTTCTTTATCAGAAGTAATAAGCTTGTAATAATCTTGAACAGTGGTCATTCCCTTGTCCCGAAGCCGTTCCTTAAGACGACTGTCCAAAATGGAACGGTTTGTCTCAGAAAAGGTTATGCCACTTTCAGCATAAATCACCTTACGGAATAAATCAAATTCAGTATTTGTAAGAAGTTCACTCATAGTTCCATTCTATAGCGGTTGTAAAAATATGTAAAGTGAAAACTCTCCACAACATATCATTCCACCCCTATACTTCCTTCCGATATTTTAGTTGTTGTAACAACCCCTTGCATCCAGCAGAAACATCTTCGTAGGTTTCGTCGAAATTTCCTGTGTACCAAGGGTCAGCTATATCATCGGCAATTCCTGCATAGGACAATAGTTTTGAGAATTTTTCCCACAAGTCAGGAGAAGCCATGCGCTCCAAATTCCGCATATTGGCATTATCCATTCCAATAATGTAATCAAAAGAATGGAAATCATCTTGAGTAATCTGACGTGCCTGATGATTTCCCACAGGCACTCCCACAGCCCGCAGTTTCACTACAGTACCAGGATGCACTCCATGGCCTTCTTCTTCCCGACTTGTTCCTGCAGAATCAATAAAAACCTTGTCTGCCAAGCCAGCTTTTTTTACCAAATCCTTCATTACAAATTCCGCCATGGTAGAACGGCAAATATTTCCATGACATACAAACAAAATACGAACCATAATTTTATAAAACTCCAATAAATGATAATCGTAGGAATCAGATTTATTATAGTAAAATTATGATTTTTTTGCAAAAAATTTTATTGTCATGTTTTTTTCAGTTTGTTATAATACCCCCGTTGTAAAATTTGTTTCTAAAACATCACCTAGAAGGGGATCTTCACAATGAAAACACTTTATGAGGGCAAGACAAAGAACGTCATGCTGGATGAGGCCACTAATGTAGTCCATCTTTTTTTCAAAGACAGTGCCACTGGCGAGAACGGAGTTTTTGATCCAGGTTCAAACTCTGTAGGAGGCAGTGTAGAAGGTAAGGGCAAGGTTGGCCTGGCTGTTTCCAAGTATTTCTTTGAATTGATGGAAAAAAATGGCATTCCCACCCACTACTTAGGTTCCGATTTGGAACAGGGATTGATGAAGGTTCGGAACTTAACTGTTCCCAAACTGGAATTTGTTCTTCGCTACTTTACTGCTGGTTCCATGTGTCGTCGTTTTGACCTGGAACAGGGAATTCCCTTTGAGCCACCCTACTGTGAAGTTACCCTCAAAAGCGATGCTCAGGGTGACCCCTTAATTACCGAACGCCTTTGTATCATGAAGGGAATGTTGAAGGAAGGCCAGTTTGATCAGGCTCTGGAAATTCTCGTGAAGGTTGGAGAGGTACTGAAGAAGGAGTTGGCCGCCATGAACTTGCAGCTTATTGACTTCAAGATTGAAGTTGGTTACGACGAAGAAGGCAAGATTTACGTGGCAGACGAAATTACTCCCGACATCTGGCGCGTTAAGGATGAGAATGGTAACATTCCCAACCAGATTGATTGTGCCAAGATGATTCTGGCCAAGATTCAGTAAATTGTAATAAAACAAAGAGGCTGTCCTGAAAGTTCAAGGCTTTCAAGACAGCTTTTTTTTAATCATTAAGAAATAATAAATTCTAAAAAAACTCAAAAAATCCTCTACATCTACCATTTTTTTTGATAATTTTCAATTTTTTTTATTTTCAATTAGGGGAAAACCTCCGTTTATCAGATATAATTATTTTTATAATTGTTTTTAAATTTTTGTTACTGATTTCTATATCATATATAATGATACAAAAAGGAAGGCAACATTTATTTTGAAAACAAAGGAGGAACCATATGAAAATCAAGAGTTTATTTTCTGCATCAATTATTATTTCTATCGCTATGTCTACAATTGTTATTGCTACGATTTTGATGATCGTATCCTCTAACAAACACCTTGAACATGCATTACAATATGAATTACAAGCATTTGAGCTTGCAAGCGAAATGGAAGAAAGCTCGGAAGACTTAACAAATTACATCAGACTTTATGCCATGACAGGTAACCCCGCTTATCGTGCTGCTTATCACAAGGTCCTTGATATTCGAAACGGAAAAGTAGCCAATGACGACGGGGTAAAAAAAGCATTTTCCGACAAGGTTACGGAGATGGAATTAACCTACGAGGAAAATAATTACATTCTCAAATCCCAAGACTTATCCAACAACTTGGCTATTTTGGAAACAGAGGTCATGACCTTCTTTGACAATTACCTTCGTGTGCATCCAAATGTAGATTTAGGTAACACAACAGACCCTGATGTTCTTGCTAACCAAGCTCGACTCTTTTCCACAGAGTACACCGACCAAACGGACAAGATCATGGAGCCTATCGAAAAATTTAAGACCACCCTATTGGCTCGTGCTGAAATTGAAAAAATTGATGCAGAAACATCTGCCAGTGAGGCTACTGTTATTGGGCTTATTGTTCTCATTGTTTACGTTATTTTCATTGTATTGGCATTATTCTT
The DNA here is from genome assembly GCA_045630225.1 of Treponema sp. GTDB lineage: Bacteria > Spirochaetota > Spirochaetia > Treponematales > Treponemataceae > Treponema_F. The sequence continues at coordinate 20,438 of JAZQSR010000092.1, forward strand.
TGCCATGACCTATATTTTGAGAACTCTTGGTTCTGAACCAGAAAAAATCAAGGGACTACTGGCTCAAGTTGAAGCAGGAGATTTAACCGTAAACTTTATGGAAGGTTCTGCAAAAAAATATCCCAATAGCTTGAGTGGTAGTATTCAGGCTTCTTTAAGCAAAATTGCTGCTGTTATGCAGGATACCGTAAGAATGCTTGTTTTAGTTACCCAACAAAGTGACACCATGTATTCTTCTAGCCAAGAACTGGCAATTGGTGTAGAACGACTAGCTTCTTCCACTCAGAAAATCTCTGAAAACATGAGAGATATTGCTGAACATGCTCGCCAAACAGCAGACAATGCTGGTGAAACACGATTTATTGCAGGACAAACTGTTTCTGACAGCCGAGAAGGCGGAGAGGCAGTAAGCAATACCGTAAGTGCCATGAACGACATTGCCATGAAGGTAAGTATTATTGAAGATATTGCAGATCAGACCAACTTACTGGCCTTGAATGCAGCTATTGAAGCAGCTCGTGCGGGAGAGGCTGGAAAGGGATTTGCCGTTGTAGCTGGAGAGGTACGAAAACTAGCTGAACGAAGTAGCATTGCTGCAAATGAAATCAATGATATGACAACCGACAGTGTGGCCATTGTAGACCGGGCTGGAAAATTGATTGCTGGTGTTGTACCTAATATCGAAAAAACTGGCCGCCTTATTGAAGAAATTGCTGCTGCCAGCCAAAATCAAGATGCAGGAATGCAGCGAATTCAAGATGCTATCCACGAAATGGAATCCGCTGCAGAAGAAAACACCTCTGCCTCTTCCCAGCTTTCTGAAATTGCCCAGATGTTGCACCAACATGCAGCAGATTTGATGGATAAAATTGCCTTCTTTAAGGTGGAAAACTAGGAAGATAAAATATCTTCAAATCATTTTGGGAAAATACTGCTTCAATTGTCATAAAAGGCAGGAACAGTGATTTTTCTGACTGATAAAAAGAACCAGTACGAATAAACGAAAAGCCAACTGACTAAAGTGAAGTGAACTTCAAATCAGTTGGCTTTTTTTACAGAAACTTATTGTGAACAGCTTTTTGTTAGAGCCTATTTGCAAGCCCCCAGCAAAAGGCTAAAAAGTTAAAACTCCATCTTCCAGCACCCGTCGCCGACTTCCATCGGTGTACACAAAGTCAATGGTGGGATTCTTTATTACCCCGTCCAAGTGAATCAGAGCGTGGGCATCGTTATCGTAATTTTCTCCAATGGCGATATGGCAGGTACGAAAAGCTTTTTCGTCCTCCAACATATTTCCAGTAATGGTAGCGGCGGGATTCAAGCCGATTCCCAGTTCCCCAATGTTCCGTGCGTTGCGACAGTATAATTTGGCATCCTCAACAGAAAGCCGACCATCCTTACCCATAGCAAGAGCTTCTTCTTCGGCTTGGGTAATGGTGTCCAGTAATTTTTGAGCCTCATCTCCCCCGCTGATATTGGTAATAAACCCACCAGCTACATCCACCACAATGGGAGTTTTTATGGCCACGCAACCAGCATTCACCGACATGGAACCATCGTACACAATCCGTCCACAACAGCCTGTATCCTTTCCGTCTCCCACCACGGGACTAATGAACACCTCACCAGCAGGTACGTTGCCACCAGTTCCAGGCTGGCTAAAATCACCATCATCAGAAAAGGGCTTTCTGCCAGCCACGGGAATCACCAAATCGGTTCCAGCAGGAGCCTTTATTTCAACAGACACCACATCTTGATACAGCTGACACAAAGTCTTGCACCGTTGCTGCAACTGCTGATAATCAATACCAACAGTGCGACCAAACATATCCAAGGTGATTCCGGGAGTCCAAGCCGAACGCATAGTCTTTTTTCCATACAACAAATAGTCAAAGATATGGTCAAAGGAATTGCCCTCCTCATCCTTGTAGGGATTGGAGATGGCAGCTACATCCTTACCTAATTTGTTGTGGGAAATAGAAAAACAAACATCAGGTTCAGTCTTTAAAGCCGCAATGACACTTTCATCAGCAGCATCCATGGAGCTTTTTGCAGGCTGTGTCACCATGGATACCTTTGCACCAACGGCTTCACAGGCATCATACAAGGCTTGAGAAATAAACTCAGCTTGAGCCACATCAAATGAAATCACCTGATTCTTCCAGCTGACAGAAGGTCGCTCCACCACTCGGTTGGTAATAATCAGCACCCGCTCATGAGGACGAATCTTGCAAACTTCTTCTACCACACATTTGGCAGAGATTTTAATTTGTTCAAATAAATCTTCTCGTACATCTTCCATTGTTTTCCTCCATAAAAAATAAAACCAGGCAACACCTGTCACCTGGTTCTCACCTTATCGTTGCTCCATTCCTGTGTATGTCTTGTGACCACACACAGCCTTGTAGGCAGGACGAATAATCTTTCCTTCGTTGGCCAACTCTTCAATTCGGTGAGCAGACCATCCAGCAATACGTGCAGTGGCAAACAAGGGGGTATACAAGGCAGGAGGCAAGTCTAGCATTTTGTACACAAAGCCAGAATAGAAGTCGATGTTGGCACTAACACCCTTGTACATCTTTCTTCTGTGGCTAATTACTTCTGGAGCAAGAACTTCCACCTTAGAATAGAAGTCGTACTCTTCCTCCGCTCCCTTGGAACGAGCCAATTCTTCCACAAATTCTCGTAAAATCAAAGAACGAGGGTCAGACAAAGAATACACTGCGTGACCAATACCGTATACAAGGCCACTTTTATCAAAGGCATCCTTGTCTAACAAACGCTCCACGTAATTGCGGATTTCATCATCATCCTTCCAGTCCTTGATGTTAGCCTTCATGTCTTCAAACATCTGCACAACCTTAATGTTGGCACCACCGTGACGAGGCCCCTTCAAGGAACACAGAGATGCAGCCATGGCAGAATAGGTATCCGTTCCAGAAGAAGTTACCACATGGTTTGTAAAGGTTGAGTTGTTTCCTCCACCATGCTCTGCGTGCAAGGTTAAGGCCAGGTCAAGAATCTTTGCTTCCAGCTCGGTAAAACTAGAATCTGGTCGCAACATGTGGAGGATATTTTGAGCAATAGATAATTCTGGTTCAGGAGTGTGAATAATCAAACTCTGCTTGTTGTAATAATAAGCATAGGACTGAAAACCGTACACCATCAAACTGGGAAATTGAGCAATCAACTGCAAACATTGACGTAATACATTGGGAATGGAAATATCCTCTGGATTGGCATCATAGGTGTACAAGGTGAGAATACTAGTGGCCAGCTGATTCATCATGTCCTGTCCAGGAGCATTCATAATTGTGTTTCTTAGGAATTCATCAGGCAGACTCATAAAACTTCCCAACACCTGCCGAAATTCAGCATATTCTTCTTGAGTAGGAAGATGACCCATAATCAGCAAGAAACAAATTTCCTCAAAGCCAAACCGCTTGTCTTTCAAAAAGCCATTTACCAAGTCACGGATATCATAGCCACGATAGAACAGACGACCTTCACAGGGAATCAAGTCCCCCTCTTCTATTCGGTATGCCATTACTTCGGAAATTTCTGTAAGACCTGCCAGCACCCCCTTTCCGCTAATGTCACGGAGGCCCCGCTTTACCTCATATTTTGTATACAAAGATGAATCCACAATACTGCTAGCACGAGCCGCCTCACTGTATTGTGCAATTTTTTGTTCTAAATCCATTTCCATTCTCCAAAATCATTTATTTACACAACCTAATAAATATAAACAATAAATTTTTGTCAGTCAAATAGGAAAGAAAAGTTTATGCCCATTGCACGCTAAAAAAAAGAAAATCCCCATCATTTGGGCTTTTCAAACAGCTTTATTCCTTAAAGTCTTTTAAGTTATAGTTTAATTTCAGTTTGACAATCTAGCCTAGTTATGGTAACTTGTATACAAAGCAATTCTATACTTTCGTAAGGAGTTAAATGTGAGCAACATTGTGTTGTATGTTGCCCTCCCTGTTGTAGGAATTGTTCTTGGATGGACCATTCGCTGGCTGTATGCCAGATTTCAACTCTCTGCGTCCGAACAAAGAGCGGAACGTATTAAACAGGATGCGATAAAAGAAGCAGAAGCACAGAAGAAGGAAATTTTATTAGAAGCGAAAGACCAACTCATTCGGGAACAAAAGCAACAGGATCGGGAACACCGTGAACGTAGGGCTAACCTTGATAAGATTGAGCAAAAATTGGAACGACGTGAAGAAATCCTTGAAAAGCGCAAGATCGATATGGACAAGTGTGAGCAGGGATTTGTAGAGAGGGAGCAAAAAATTTCCCAAAGGGAAAATGAACTTGCAGGAGAAGAGGAGCGATACCGACAGGAATTGGAGCGGATTTCTGGTTTAACAAGCCAGGAAGCGAAAAACCTGATTATCCAGAACTTGGAAAATGAGGCCCGCCACGATGCCCAAGCCCTGTTGAATAAGATTGAACAGGAAGCACAGCTTTCAGCAGAGAAGAAGGCTCGTGAAATCCTTGTTTCTACAATCCAACGTATTGCAACGGAAACTACCAGTGAGGTAACGGTTTCTACCGTATCTCTTCCCAGCGACGAGATGAAGGGACGAATTATCGGACGAGAAGGTCGCAATATTCGTGCCTTGGAAACACTGACTGGTGTGGACATCATCATTGACGACACACCTGAGGCTGTGGTCATCTCTTGTTTTGACCCAGTACGCAAGGAAATTGCAAAGATTGCCTTGGAGCGACTGATTACTGACGGACGGATTCACCCCGCTCGCATTGAAGAGGTTGTTCAAAAGGTAACAAAGGAGATCCAGCAGAAGATTTACGAAGAGGGCGAGAAGGTTCTCTTTGATCTGGGGATCCACAATATGAGCCAAAACGGAATTAGAGCCCTTGGTCGCTTGTATTTCCGTACCAGTTATGGTCAGAACGTACTGTACCATTCCAAGGAAGTGGCTCTTATTGCAGGAATGTTGGCTGGAGAATTGGGCTGCAACCGAGAATTGGCAAAGCGTGGTGCCTTGCTCCACGACATTGGTAAGGGTGCGGAAAGTGATTCCGACCAGAACCACGCCGAAATTGGTATGGATATGGCACGAAAGATGGGCGAGCATCCAGTTGTTGTAAATGCAGTTGGCTCTCACCACAACGATATTGAGCAGACCAGCATTGAGTCTGTTATCGTGCAGATTGCAGATGCCATTTCTGCTGCACGACCTGGTGCCCGCCGTGAGACTGTGGACAACTACGTTAAGCGGTTGGAGAACTTGGAGGCCATTGCCGAAAAGTTCAATGGAGTACAAAAAGCCTACGCCATTCAAGCTGGTCGTGAGCTACGTATTCTGGTAAACAACGAAAAGATTCCAGACCAGGAAGTAAAGGAGCTGGCTCGAAAGATTGCAAAGCAAATTGAGTCAGACCTGCGGTATCCTGGCCGAATAAAGATTACCATGATTCGAGAAACTCGTATTGTGGATTACGCTCGCTAAAACACAGCAAGCAAAAAAGAAAGCCTTGAGTTGAAGCAGAACTTCAATTCAAGGCTTTTTTTGTATAAATGACAATCCTATCGATACAAGAGCTTAAAGTAAATAGAAAGGATGTGGTCGCTGATATCGCCACCACGAGGCATATATCGCCAACTTCCACCAAGCATAGGGAGTAGACCCGTTTTTTTATATCTAAAGTCATATTCAATCAAGAAGCGAAAACCATTGCCCCAAGGGGTGGATTGCACTTCATTTACTGAAGGAATATCGATAAAATCAGTTCTTCTGCCTAGATTGTAGTCAACACCAAGTCTCAATCCCCAAAGCCCTGGATAAATTCGGGTTCCAGCATACAAATTATAGTCAAGAGAATTGTAGTACTCCCCATCTTTAAACTTAAGGTCAGTAAGTAGAATGGAACCAGCAGCGATTCTAATGGAAGGATGAAGGATAAACTCCATGGTGGCATCTACTTCTAGTACCACACAATGTAAGGTCTCGGAATAAGAGCGAATTGACTCATCACCATTTACCACCAAGGCAGTTCCCAAGGAACCACCATAGGCAAACCAATCGACAGCCCAACTAGAAAATGCTCCTAGCAAAACTATAAATGTACATATTAATTTTTTTGAAGCCATCATCTGAGTGACACCTCCTCATTAACTAATGTCAGTGGGATAGACCACCTTATTTTTGCCTGTTTTCTTTCCGTGATACAAGAGAAAATCTGCTTCTGCAATGATTTCATCAAAGTTACTATCGCTACGAGACCAAGCTACACCAGCAGTAATAGAAACATTGAGCACAAATTCTTCAAAGCCAAAGGGTTTTTCTGCAACAAAGGCTCGGATGGATTCCAGATTCTGCCGAACACTTTCTCCGTGATAGGGATACACCACCAAGAACTCTTCTCCACCCCAGCGTCCCATTTGAGCCTCTTCTGGCAGCATGGACAAAACACGGCGAGTAAGACGACAAAGGATTTGGTCTCCAACATGGTGACCATAGGTATCGTTAATGGACTTAAAGTTGTCTATGTCAAAGATAACCAGCGTAAAATCCTTCATTTCTGCAACCCGACGAATAATACAACGACGATTGGGGATTTGAGTCAAATGGTCATGGTCAGAAATGAATTCCAGACGCTTAATATATTTTTTGTTGGCCCGCTGACTGGAAATCAACTCCTTTTGTTGACCAATACAAAGATAGCCTAAAAGAAAAATCGATATGATAATACAGACAACTCTATGGAAAGTTAAAAACTCTGTAGCCAGCAGTGTTTCGTGGTATATGGGTGTTCCAGTCCAACTAATGAGAAAAAAGACGGCAAATACCGATGGCAGAGAAATCAAAATATAATGGAGTAAAGGCCGTTCCAGAGAAATAGCAAAAAGATAAACCCCAGGAATCATGGCAAAAGAAAAGAAAATGCTACCACAATGCCCACCGATCATCAATCCTAAAATTGAGGAATACACTGGAACCTCAAAAGCCATAATTGCCAAAATAAAAAACAATTTTTTTTGATGGATAATCAGTAGGATTCCGTATAAAAGAGTACTAAACAGGTTGTATAGAACTAACAAAGGCATCTTAGAGACAAAAAATACAACAGAAAAAACAGATGTATTATCAAGATACCTATGATGAGAAAGAGATTTTTATTCTTATATAAATTCAGCTGAT
>JAZQSR010000093.1:0-24374 GCA_045630225.1 Treponema sp.
GCAATAAATTTGATTCTATTTTCACCAAATGTAAAAACGGTATAACAACCTTCATTACTTAAAAAAGCCGTATCCATCATCTTTATACTCCCAGAGTAAAATATATCACCAAAATCTTGTTTTTTCTAGCTTCACCAATTCTCTGGATCATAGCCAGCATCATCTGCTGCATTGAACCAGGCAGCTTTATTGGAGCCAGGCCGCATCAGCCGTTCAAAGTCACTTTCATAGCTTTTACAACCAAATATACTTCCCCTACCCTTCCTGGAACGAGGCTCATCTATCAAAAAATCCTCCTCAAGATCTTCGTCAAAGTCAGCGTCACTCCATCCCCTCTCTGAAATGACGCCGCCTCCCTGTTTGTGGCCAGAGCCAGCTGAATCCGCTGCCCTGGCTACACCAACGAACAAACCTACAAGAGCACATACAATCAACAACACCACAAATCCCATCTTCTCTCCTCCTCTTTTTATTTACTCAGCCAACCAAAGCCTTCAAAGTTGCAGGCCCAGTCCACCGCCAGTAACTGCAGTGGATGAAAGAAAATACTAAAAACAATACAAAAGGCCATAACTTTTACTGCCCCTAAATGCTGAGTCAGACTTGCCAAGATAATTCCAGGAATGATAAATACCACAATACCCATCAATACAACGAATACAGTTTTTTTGTAACCCATAGAACACCTCCTTGTTACCGTTTGTATTTCCAGTATACAAATAGAAGTGTCCCAATAAGTGATACACTAAGAAAAAAAATTGATTTTTTTTAGTATAATTTTCCCATAGCGGCGATTTCCTGTTTAATAGCCTCCTTCAGCTCAGGCGGATTCAGCACCTGCACCTTGTGGCCAAAGGACATGACCCAGTGAAGGATTTCGTCAAACTGATTTGTTTCAAAGGTAAGCAGTACTCGGCCGTCATCCTGCAATCTACATTCTTGGCCCACATGCCATTGCCGTTCCAGAATATAGGTATGAACTTCTTGAGAAAAAAGTAATTCCACGGTAAACCGCTTTCCCTGAGCCCATACCCCAAAGTCTGGGTCAATGTGACTGTTGATGTCAAAACTTTCATCCCAGTGAAAGTTCTCTGTCACAGTCATGTTTTGAATACGGGCCATGTTGTACACCCGAAACTCCTGATGACGGTGGCAATACCCCAGAATATACCAATCTCCCCGTTGACACAAAATCTTGTAGGGATCGAATTTACGCTGAATATATTCTTGTCGTTTAATGGAACGATAGGCAAAATCAAGGGTTTTCCGCTCCTGAATTCCTTGCAGCACCTTAAAGAAAATTTCTTGATCGATCTGTGGTTGGGGATTAGAAATAAAATGAACTTGCTCTGCATTAAAGCTGGTGGAAACAGCTACATCCTTGGGCAACATATCAAGCATTTGCTTCATAATGGACTCAAAGACTGGTTCCAAGGGAGTTCCCTTGTACTGCTCCATCAAGGGCAGGATAATGTGCAGGGTAAAAAGCTCCCCCTCCGTTAGCAAAAAGCTGGGAATGGTATAATTTGCATCACTAAAAAAATAACCGTTCTGCTCCTTGGAATATTCCAGTGGAACCATATACCGGTCTTTCAAAAAATCAATATCCCGCATCACTGTACTACGTGACACTTCAAATTTCTTTCGAAAATCCGTGGTATTAGGATACTTTCCCTGCTTTACCATGTTCACAATTTGGAGCAACCGTAGCTGCCGAGCCTTATCTTCCCGTGTGCCCTTTCCGTCACTAGAGTTCACCTTTCTTTCCCCTCCTATTTTTGATTTTATATAAATTTACCCTTCTCAATAAAGTTAATTTAAGGTATAGTATCAAAAGCGTCAATGTAACAGGAGAACAAGGTGAAAAAAATTGTTTTATTTGTATTCATCAGCATTATATTGATTTGTATAGGTTGTGATTTATCATTTTTGCAAAAAAAAGACACCCTACAAACAACTTCCTCCCAAACGGAACAAACCCCAGACAATGCCCAGCAAGATACCTCCCAACCAGAACAAGGTACAAACAAGCCCCAGCCAGGACAAAATCCTGGCAATCCCGAGAAAGGAGAAGATACAGACAACTCTCAGTCAAGTACCTCACAACCAGGACAAGATCCTGACAATTCTCAGTCAGGGGAAGATACAGACAACTCTCAGTCAGGGACCTCCCAGCCAGGACAAGATACAGACAATTCTCAGTCAGGTACCTCCCAGCCAGGACAAGATCCTGACAATCCCGAGACGGGAGAAGAAACAGACAACTCTCAGTCAGGTACCTCCCAACCAGGACAAAATCCTGACAATCCCGAGAAAGGGGAAGATACAGACGATTCCCAGTCAGGTACCTCCCAACCAGGACAAGATCCTGACAATCCCGAGACAGGAGAAGATGTAGATAATCCTCAGCAAGATCAAAATGAGACCACTGTTAAATCTCAAAACACCATTGATTTCTTCTACACCATCAATGGAAGAGACATTACACTGACTCCTGTAGTGTCTTGGGAGGGAGTTGATGAAACTACATTAGAATATCTTTGGTACACTTCTGACCTATGGGGAGCCCCTCAGAAGAACCTCGAAACTTCTATCCCCGAACTAGCTACTTCCACCGCAGTAAAACTCGAAGTTTACAATGGAAAAGCTAGTCCAGAAACTCTCCTTGGTGAAGTAAGTAAAACCATTAGTATTACAGACTCCTTCCCTACAGATTCAACAACAGATACAGGACCAAAGCAACTCTTCCTTTTTGCAGAGGATGAAAACCATCCTGACAAGAATCTTGACTACATGTATTTTGCATTGCAAATTAAAGGTACCTCATCTCACGGTACCTTCCGCACAGAAGCCACCAAAGACGGACAGGACACCTATGCCTATCCTCGCTCCGTGCAATATGAACATGAATCTTCTGCAGAAGACCGCTATACCTCCATGTATGCCCAAGCCACCCCCAACTTAGCAAACTTAGGAGTAGGTTATACAGAAGCAACAGGATTTTCTCCCACCGCAGACGGAACAAGCTTTTCCATGCCCTTTTATTTAGGAGATAATAAATGTAGAGTAAAAATGAATGGTACATCCACTCTACGGTACTCTTTTGCAAACTTTGTGGTTTGGGACACTACGGTAGATACCTTCCTAGGTAACTGGGGCTGGCCAGTTCTCATACGGCTTCCTTCTTCCGAGCCATTAATAATCACAATTCCTATGGATCAATATGATTCAAGCCAACACAAGAACATAGCCCTGCTTACCGTCACATTGAACGATAATGCAAGCAAGACCGACTTTAAGTATGATGTACAATTTGATAGATTTGTAAACAAAAATGAATAATAGTACTAGCTGGAGACTACAGTAATGAAGTCTCCAGCTTAACCTAAAATCTCACTTGGTTACGACCATTTGTTTTGGCCTCATACAGCTTTTTGTCCGCTATATCCACGTTCTTTTCAATGCTTAAACTTGAAGCTATTTCTGCAACACCAAAGGACACTGTAAATTTCAACAGAGGATACTCTGGCAAAAAAGCTGTTTCTTCTATCTTGGTACGCGCTTCCTCTGCAAATGAGACAGCCTCGTGAATGTGGTGTTCCTTCAATATGATAACAAATTCTTCACCACCCCAACGGGCTATAACACCCTTGTCTGCCACCATCTGTTCAAGGAATTCACTGACGGCCACAAGCACCTGGTCACCACAGGCATGGCCGTAGGTATCGTTGATTGTCTTAAAATAATCCACATCACACATCAGAATGCTGGCACAGTAAACATTCAGCTGGCCTTCCAATTCTTCTGTATAATACTCCCAAAAACCACGACGGTTCTTTACTCCAGTAAGGGCATCAATCATAGCTTCTTGATACAATAAATAGGCTTCCAAAGTGCGGCCACAATAGGCAGCAGCCATAGCAAGTCGCCGTACGTCTTGTTCCTCAAATTTACCGTAGCCTTCTTCAGTCAGCTTGTTTACTGCCTGAAAGGCTCCAATAACATTTCCCTTGGAATCAATAACGGGAATACAAAGAATTGAACGAGAGGTATACCCTGAAGTAAGGTCAGCCTTGGCATAAAACCTGGTGTCGGAATAGGCATCGTTCACAATAAGTACCTCATTGTTTTGAATGGAAGCACCAATAATGCCAAAGCCCTCCTCCACCACAATGCGGTCACATTCCAAAGCTACAATGGTCCAGTACTGCTTCTTTTTTTTGTCCCAATACCAAAAAGATGCTCTGTCAGAGCCAGCCAAGGTGCGGCCCATATCTGTCAAAAGCAAAATAGTGGAAAGGAAGTCCTTGTCTCCAACCAACCTATTCATGTAAAAAAAGATTTTTTCCAGCAAGGTTTCTGGAGAATCTACGCTGACGGCAGCCAAGGTCTCCTTTGAATCAGTTTCATCCAACCACAGGGTTTCCTCAATCTCTTCTTCAAAAAAGGAAGTGTCAGTAAAATTGGGTGATCCCAAAAGAATGCTTCCACTTGAACAATATTTTTCAGCAAAGGATTGATATTTACTGAATTTCACTTCAAGATTATCATCCTGTCCATTTACCACTTCCTGAAGGTGAGAATCAAAAACTCGTAAACAGCGACAATAGGCAGAAAGACTTTCGGCCCATTTTTCTGGTGTACTACAAGAAAGGGCTGCCCTGCTGTAATTGAGACAGAATCCCACGTTTTTGCATCCTTCCAATCTGTTGAAAACTTCTAAAAAAAATCGTGGCTCTGGCTCTGCTCTATTTTCAAAGCAAACATTCACTTGAGAAAATTCATCCAGCAAGCTACGTAACTGAATACAGACCCTGTCTCGGATTTCAGAATAATCAGGAGAATTTTCCAAATAGAGGGGAAAATTTAAATAGAATAATACACGATCCAGTGAAAGTTTTTGAGCAATCTTCAGGCATTGTCTCATCCGTCCAAAGGATATAGAGCGAATTTTCTCATCACGACTAAAGATAGACAAATCCTCAAAGGCACCCATCATCACACTGCCAGCGGGAAGGCCCTGTTGCAAGTATTGTCTAACCTTTTGTCTCACCAACTCCTTATTATCGAGGACCTGTGAGTCGGTAAAATCTGTAAGTTCATAGGCTACATCAAGATGATGTGGCACTGCACCTGTTTCACTTAGAGTATCTGTTGTCACAGACAATATATATCGAACCATAAACTCTCCAATCTAGGCTCTTTCAGTATACTACAGTTTTGTATTTTTTAGAATATAAATAAAAAAAAACTATCCCGGTACCATACACTTTTTCATAATAAGTTCGTATGCACCGAGATAGTTTTCGTAATAGTTTTTATGTAAAACTATTTTTCTGCAATCAACAATGTCTTTGAGTCAAGCTTAAGACCAGCAGAACGAGCAGCCTCATCCCGCAACTTCAAAATCATCAACTCAATCATGTCGGTCTTTGCTTCCAAACGGATAACAGCCTGGAACAAGCCCTGCAAGTCGGCAACCAAAGTACCGTTCAAGTCAGCAGCATCAGTAGAAGCACTGAACCAAACAGCAACACCAGCTTTCTTTGCATAGTCAGCAATGGCCTGTACGTCCTCAACCTTCAGCTTAGTCAAGTCAACACCATCAACTACCAAACAAGAAGCCTGGATTCCGCCCTGAGCAAGAGCTTCCAAGGTGGTAACGATGTGAGCCAAAGCCATTGCATCCTGATGGAAATTCAAGATGATTCGCTTACGAACAAGCTCTGTTACCAGCTCATTGATGTTTGTAATATTCTTTTTCTTGGCAATCTCAGTAAAGATGTCCTGATACCAAGTGATTACGTTGGCAGACTGCTGGTCAAAGGAAACATGAATTACCTGCTTGTCCTGCAAAAGTGTATCCACACCAAACTGAACAAGAACAGATGTCTTTCCCAGACCCTTCTTGGATGTTAACAGTCCCAGCTCACCAGCCTTGAGTCCACCAGTTGCCTTTTCAAAGCAACGAATGGGACTCCGTTCAAACAGCTCATCCTTAATCATAGTTCCTCCTAAATAAGGTTGAAGGTCAAGACCCGTCTCCCATTATATCATAGATTTTCACTATTGGGGGACGAATCTTGCTTCCGTTCTTGTTTATTTCTGCTCTTTCTTGCGTTTTTCTTCGTATTCTTTTACCAAAGTATCAGAAATACTGTTAGGTACCTTACCGTACTTCAAGAATTCCATGGAGAACTCTGCCTTACCCTGGGTAAGAGAACGAAGTACTGTGGAGAATCCGAACATTTCGCTCAGTGGAACTTCTGCTTCTACGCGAGAGAAGGTTCCATCTTCTGTAGAAGAAACAATGATACCACGGCGCTGGTTAATTACAGCAAAGATATTTCCCTGGAACTCTGTAGGTCCTTCAAGAGCAACCTTCATGATAGGCTCAAGGATAACAGGCTTTGCCTTGCTATATGCTTCACGGAATGCACCCTGAGCAGCAACCTGGAAGGCGATGTCAGAGGAGTCTACGGGGTGAGACTGACCGTCGTTGATGGTACAGCGAACACCAACAATGGGGAATCCAATCAAGGAACCCTTTGTCATAGAAGCACGGAATCCCTTGTCACAGGAAGGAATGTATTCGTTAGGAATAACACCACCCTTGATGGAGTCTACAAACTCGTAGTCCTTGTCCTCGATGGGCTCCATGAATCCAGCTACACGACCATACTGACCGGAACCACCAGTCTGCTTCTTGTGAGTATAGTTGAACTCAGCACGCTGAGTAATAGACTCACGGTAAGCTACCTGTGGCATACCAGTTTCTACTTCACACTTGTACTCACGCTTCATGCGCTCAATGTAAACGTCCAAGTGCAACTCACCCATTCCCTTGATGATGGTCTGGTTTGATTCAGGATCAACGTAGGTCTGGAAGGTTGGGTCTTCTTTTGTAAAGCGGTTCAAAGCCTTTGCCATCTGGTCAGCAGACTTCTTGTCCTTTGGAGTGATAGCCAAAGAGATAACAGGCTCAGGAACATACATACTGGTCATGGCGTAGTTCAAGCCACCGCTACAGAATGTGTCACCAGAAGCACAGTCAACACCAAAGAGGGCAACGATGTCTCCAGGTACACCTTCGTTAATATCTTCCATGCTGGCGGAGTTCATACGAACCAAGCGTCCAACCTTGAACTTCTTGCGGGAACGAGTATTGTACAACTCCTCACCCTTCTTCAAGCATCCCTGGTAAACACGAACATAGGTCAACTGACCATACTGTCCATCTTCCAACTTGAATCCCAAGGAAACACAGGGCTTGTTTTCATCGCAGGAAAGCTCTACCTGCTCTTCGTTCTTGTCCAGGTCAAGGGCAAAGTTCTTTACTTCAGAAGGATTGGGCAGGTAGCTTACTACACCGTCCAACAGGGGCTGAATACCCTTATTCTTATAAGCAGAACCACAGAATACAGGAACAAACTGCTCGGCCAAGGTTCCCTTGCGAACAGCGTCACGAATCATATCTTCAGTTACAGCATCTTCCAACATAGCTTCCATCAACTCATCGCTGAACATAGAAGCTGCATCGAGAAGTTCTTCACGATACTTGTTGGCATCGTCTACCAAGTGAGCAGGAATTTCTGCAACACGGATTTCAGTTCCACTTTCACCTTCAAAATACAAGGCCTTCATGGTAACCAAGTCAACAACACCTTCCAGCTTGTCTTCCAAACCGATAGGAATCTGCATCATGTAGGCGTTCAAGCCCAACTTTTCCCGCAACTGCATACGTACCTTGAAGGGGTTTGCACCGGTACGGTCACACTTGTTTACGAATGCAATACGAGGAACGTGGTAGCGCTTCAACTGGCGGTCTACAGTAATTGACTGAGACTGAACTCCACCTACAGAGCACAATACCAAGATTGCTCCGTCCAATACACGCAGAGAACGCTCTACCTCAACGGTAAAGTCAACGTGACCGGGAGTATCGATAACGTTTACAGTGTAATCCTTCCACTGAACCTGGGTTGATGCTGACTGGATGGTAATACCTCGTTCCCGCTCCAGTTCCATGTTGTCCATAACAGCACCAACACCATCCTTACCGCGAACTTCGTGAATAGCGTGAATCTTGTCGCAATAAAAAAGGATTCGCTCAGACAAAGTGGTCTTTCCTGAGTCAATGTGGGCACTGATACCGATATTCCTCATCTTGGAAATATCAAAGCTCATCTTGTATCTACCTCTCAATAAAAATTGATTTATAATAATAGAAAAAACTGAATTACCCTAGTTTACAGGAAACAGGAAATAGTATCAAGAGGGGGTATAAAACAGTAGAGATTGCAAAACCATCATAGTCTTGCAATCTCCCTCAGCATTAAAATCTCGTTTTTAGTGATATTCAACAGTCTTGAAATATGAAATTGCATCTGCAAGGGAAGCTGACTGAGCGGCCAATTCCTCTGCTTGGGCAGAAAGCTCCTCGGAGGCAGCAGAATTTCCTTGCACTACATTATCAAGCTCCACAATGGCTCGTGCAATTTGCTGGGCTCCAGCATCTTGCTCCCGAGAGGCCACATTGATTTCTTCTACCAAAGAAGCAGTATTTTCTATGGCAGGAACAACCTTGTTAATAAGATCTCCTGCTTCTTCTGCAATGGCCACACTGGTGGTTGCTAGCTCATTGATTTCATTTGCAGCAATTTGACTTCGCTCTGCAAGCTTTCTAACCTCGCTGGCAACAACGGCAAAGCCCTTTCCAGCATCACCAGCACGGGCAGCTTCTATGGCGGCATTCAAGGCCAACAAATTTGTTTGGCTAGCAATTCCTTCTATCACACTAATCTTTTCTGCAATAGACCGCATGGCTTCTACGGTCTTGTTTACAGCATCACCACCAAGGCGACTATTTTTTGCAGCCTCATCTGCAAAGGAAGCTGTTTTAGAAGCATTTGAAGCATTTTGCTTAATATTTGCAGCCATCTGCTCTATAGTTGCAGAGATTTCTTCTGTAGCAGAAGCCTGCTGGGCGGCACCAGCAGAAAGACTTTGACTTCCTGCACTAATCTGACCACTGCCGCCATCCACCATGTTTATGCTGTCTTGCACCTGATTTACAATATTCGTCAAGTTCGTAAGCATACCGTCTAGTGCATGGCCCAATTCTCCAACTTCATCATTCTTGGCGAGAACCTTGCTACGAACAGAACGATCTGTGTCAATGGCAAGATTTCCAGTGGCCACCTCTTGCATGGCAGACTTTACCACAATGAGGGGCTGGGTAATTCGCCGTGAAAAATAAATACATACCACTAAGCTGATTACAATCAAAACCACAAACACCAAGATTACCATTATTTCCAGCCGCCACATCATGTCATAAATTTCTGCTGAGGCAGCATTTGTGGTGGCAGAGATGGTGTCTATGTAGTTTCCCGTTCCCACAACCCAGTTGTATTTCTGAAACAAGTTGGTATATCCACGCTTGGGCATAGGCTCCTTTTGGCCAGACTTAGGATACCAAAAATCTGTAAAGCCACCACCTTTTTGGGCCACCTTGATAAATTCCTGAATCATGTGAAAACCGTTGACATCAGTCAAATTGTAGCGGTTTGTTCCCTCCGTTTCATTTCCTAAAAGGACAACGTTCTCTCCGTCTACAGTATCAATCCAGAAATATCCATCCACTCCATACCGAAGATTTCTGATTAAATCTGCTGATATATTTCTGGCAGTTGCTTCAGACATTTCTCCTGCGGTAACTTCCTCGTCAAAATATTTCAGAATACTGATGGCTGTATCTACCTGACCAGAAATGGAGTCATCATAGCTTTCCATCATATTTTTTGACAATTGTTCTATGGAATATTCTTCAATATTCTTCATTCCAACCATCATAAAGATAAAAAGAATTGCACCAACAACAATGGAGCTACTGAGAGCCAAGATACTGATTTGGACTCCCAAGGACATCCGTATTTTTTTCATAAAACCACCTGCATCATAGAAGTATAGTTACTATAGTAGTAAAAAAACAATACTATTATATCACGAGGTTGAAGATTTGTTAATTTTATTTGTATAAAAGAATTGAAGAAAATAGCACAAAACTTTGGAAAACTCAAATTTATACTATCAATTTTAAAGGCTCGTCCAGTGTTTCCTGCTGGGCCTTGTCTATCCCTAGGCCAAAGAGGGCAAAATCACCCTTGCATGGATCTTCTGGCCAGATTTGAGCTAAAACTTCTGTGAGTTTTCGGGCATTAGAGGCAGAGCTTGCAACTGATGGAGATTTGCCCTTGGTTGAAGTGGCAGACAACAATCCAAGTTCCACCGACTGGCGGATAACGTGGGTGTCCAGAGGAATCAACAAATCTGCAGGACTGTACCAGCTCCACAAGCCCACATCCACAGGAGAGTTTTGACGTACCATCCACCGCAAAAACATTTGCACCCGCTTGTTGGCAGAATTTTTACCCTTGGGAACAATCTTGCAGTCTGGAAAAGACTGGCTTACCAGCTGGGAAAGATGGACTGGTGGATGAGAACTCTGGGATTCAGTGTATTTGCGGTGAAAATATTCTCCCAAGGAACCGGCTTCTTGCACCAATTCTCTCAAGCGACAGAAAAGCAAATGAATGTCGTGATAGGAATAAAAGCGGTAGAAGGAGTCTACCGCAGACACTCCAGCTGGGGGAAAATCTTTTTGATGCTGACCTGTTGTCAGCCAATGAAAGGGGCCGCCCTGAGCATCTGCCAGCGCCAAGATATAATCAATCTTAGGTAGGAACAAGTCCCTGCGGCCAAAGGCCAGCATGGCAGAAATAAAGGCGGCCACCTCTAGATCTTGTGCTTTTGCGTACCGTTGCAACACTCGGCTCGGATCCTGCCCCATAAAGGCGGAACATTCATATGTATCTGCCAAGGATTGCAACTGTACAATTATGTCTTGATTCAGCTTACTTTGTCTCCAAAACGGCAATACCGGGGAGGGTCTTTCCTTCCAAGAACTCCAAGGAAGCTCCACCACCTGTGGAAACGTGGCTCATCTTGGATGCCAAATTGAACTTGTTTACAGCGGCAACGGAATCACCACCACCAACAACGCTTACAGCACCCTGAGCAGTAGCTTCTGCTACCAAGTGAGCTACCTCGCCAGTTCCCTTTGCAAAAGATTCAAACTCGAATACACCAACAGGACCGTTCCAGACAATGGACTTTGCACTCAGGATAGTATCCTTGTAGATAGCAAGGGTCTTGGGACCAACATCCATTCCCATCAAGTTGTCAGGAATGTCTGCACCATCAATAGCAACAGCAGCAGCGTCGGGGCTGAACTCAGCGGCACCAAGGTGGTCTACAGGAAGAATAATCTTGGCCTCCTTCTCCTCAGCAGCCTTCAACAGGGATTTTGCTGTGTCGATAAAATCATCTTCTACCAAGGACTTTCCGATGGTGTGTCCCTGGGCCTTCAAGAAGGTGTAAGCCATACCACCACCGATAATCAGGGCAGAGGCATTCTTCAAGAGGCTTTCCAATACAGCGATTTTGGAGGAAACCTTAGCTCCACCAATGATGGCCACCATGGGCTTGGGAGGATTGGTAACCATGGGCTCTAGGTATTTTACTTCCTTTTCCATCAAGAAGCCACCAACCTTTACGTCCATAAACTGGGCGATAGTGGCTGTGGAAGCGTGGGCACGGTGGGCGGTACCGAAAGCGTCGTTTACATATACATCACCGTAGGTAGCCAATTCCTGAGCCAGCTTTTTCTGTTCCTCCAGATCCTTGGAGGTTTCCTCTGGATTAAATCGAGTGTTCTCCAGCATCAACACCCCACCTTCAGGAAGGGCATCTACAACAGCCTTCTGGCCAAAGCAACCATCTGCAAAGGCAACGTCCTTACCCAGAACCTTTGCCAGATACTCAGAAACGGGCTTCATTCTGTTCTTGCCATTGATAAAGGCTTCTTCGTCAGCAGCAGTAAAAGCCTTTCCAGCCTTCTCTGCCTTTTCCTTAGCCTTCTTTACGTCTTTTTTGGGATCTCCCAAGTGGCTCATGAGAACCAAGCTACGGGGAGCCTGCTCCAGAATATATTTAATAGTAGGAAGCGCGGCCTGAATACGGGTGTCGTCCTGAACAACACCATCCTTCATGGGCACATTGAAATCCACCCTCATGATGACACGCTTACCCTTTAAGTCAATGTCCTTTACAGTCTTAATCATAATCGACTCCTAACAATTAGTTTGAATTAAAACGGCACACCCGCTTCTATAAAAATATATCAATTAACAAGAGGAAAGTAAAGGGCGAGAATGCCCCCATAAATACGCTAATGGAAATGGTTCTCGGAGCTTTTCTCTCAAGGTTCTTGGGGACGGAAAGAAATCATTTCGGTGGGACTGAGACTCTTTTCTCGAGCCTCAAGTCCTCATTCTCCGTCTTTTCCTTAAAAGAACTTGAGAGCCAGCTTGTCCACCAGCTGCTTGAAGCCGTTGCCTTTTTCCACGGAGGTGACAGCAATCAGAGGCACTTCTTCCAACACCACATCACCCAAAACATAGGCAACCTTACCCACCACATCTCCCGTTTGTAGCGGAGCATGAACATAGGCTGGGATACTGATTTGGGTAGTGATGGCACTGGCAGCCATGGAGGGACTTTGCTCCTTAAATAGGGCAGGAACTGTAAGGGGTGTTGTGTGGGCTGGAGCTATGGAAACCTTATTTTTCCCACCACCAAGGACGGGAACTGACACAGGCTTTATTGTTTGCTTAAAATGAGTAGCAAAGCAGGAGAAGGCCCACTCCATCAAAGTAGTGCCATCTGCCACTCGGTAGCGATTCCCTTCTACAGAACCAATGCCAGGGCCTTTCATGGTAATGGAAATGAAACGAGTCTTTCCTCGCTGGGCGGTGAGAGAAAGATTATAGCCTGATTCATAGATAAAGCCAGTTTTTAAGCCGTCACAACCAGGCAAAACTCCCAGCAATTTATTGGTGCTTTGCTGAAAAATAACTTGATCTTTGTCCTGATGCCATTCTGCAAGATTATGTTCCTGAGGATAGGAAATGGAAGGTTGAGAATGAAAGGCTTCTAAGGATTCTGGATACCGAGCAAGATAGACACGAGCAAAGGCGGCAAATTCCCGTGGGGTAGTAAGATTTAATTCGCTGTAACCAGAAGGCTCCACAAAGCGAGTTTTTTCCAAGCCCAAAATCTCCATCTCACGATTCATTCGTTCTATAAACTTATCTACCGAACCGCTAACATAATGAGCTACAGCAACGGCTGCATCGTTACCAGAAGCCACCGCCAAGCCTAGCAATAGTTCTCGAAGGGTAACAGTTTGCCCTTCTGCCAAAAACATGAGGGAGGACTGGGGAGGAGCATTGACTGCCCAGGACTCTGGAGGCAGGGGAACCACATCATCAAGGGAAATGCGGCCTGTGGCGATTTCTTGAAACACCACATACATCACCACCAGTTTTGTCATGGAGGCAGGAGGGATAACGGCATCAGCATTCTTTTCATATAAAATGCTTCCCGTGGCAGCATCTATCAAAATAGCAGCACCTGAATGAACCGTCAAATCAGCAGGTGTAACAGGATAAGGCAATGCAGACACTATATATTGGGGGTAAAGAGTATTTTTAACCTGCTGAAATGCAACGAGTTCTTCTTGAGATATTTCTGCGTAAGAAGGATTTTTCAATCCATTTACGTACAGAAAAAAGGAGCCACACCCTAGGGCAAGACAAGATACAATAATTATAATTGGGAGGAATTTCTTCATACAAGCATTCTACACAAAAGTAGCCTTTAAGAAAAGAGAAAACTAATCCCGTGGTGGATTGTAGAAGAGACCTTGGATCTTGTGGGACTTGACATAATCACACTTTACAAAAGTATAGTTAGTATTTATAATAAAACTGCACCCGTTAGCAATGTGCGACTTTGTCTCCCAACTCAACCAATCGGAAGATTGGAATTTGAAAGTAGGAGGCTAAGAAAAGATGACAATCTACGAATTTATTTCGTTAGCAGTTAACGCTGCCAGTTTGTTTCTTGAATTACTGAGTTACCTCCGCACTAGCAGAAGTAATAAAGAGTAAAAAATAAGTCGCCAATGTGCTGGAACACGTTTTGGCGACTTTTAACCCAAAAAGTGGAGACAGTCCGTTTGTTAACGGGTGTTTCCTTTCTGTTAATATATACCCACTTAGTTTTTTTTGCAAGGGAGTTATCAGAAGAACAAATTAACATAGCCCCTAATCTCGTGGTGGATTGTAGAAGCGACCTTGGATCTTGTGGGACTTGATGATGTTTACAAAGGCGGTGGGATCCAGTTCCTTGAGGCGAGAGCGTACGTGATGGGCTTCATCAGCAGATATGACAGAATACAAGATGGTTTTCTGACTCCGCTGATAGCAACCAGTTCCCATAATTTCTGTAGCATCGTGATTTGTCTCGTCCCGAATAACCTCATAGGCCACCTGGGGATTATCTGTAACAATGAACAAGGTAACCTGCTGGTACCGTAAATACATGCCCCGCAGTGCTTGGGTAGAAGTAAACTGAAAGATAATGGAATACAGAGCCTTATCCCAACCAAACAAAATTCCTGCAATGCTGAGAA
The DNA here is from genome assembly GCA_045630225.1 of Treponema sp. Classification (GTDB taxonomy): domain Bacteria; phylum Spirochaetota; class Spirochaetia; order Treponematales; family Treponemataceae; genus Treponema_F. Next base: position 14,600 of record JAZQSR010000093.1, read on the forward strand.
TCACTACGTTAAAGGCCAGAATATAATTCCAGACATCACGACCGTATTTTTGGGAAAAGTAGATAGCCACAAAATCAGTGCCGCCGCTGGTAGCTCCCGCCACAAGACAAAGGGTTACGGCACAGGCATTCAGAAGACCACCAAAGACTGCGGCAAGAAGCACATCCTGGGTCATGGGGCCCACAGGAATCAAGTCCGTAAGAAAGCCTGATAGCAAAATCATAAGACCAGAATAAATGGTAAAGCGGCGGCCAATGAACTTAAAGCTGATAATGGCGGGGATGCTGTTGAGGAGGGTGTTTACCAAAACATAGGGAATTTGAATTCCAAAAAATCGGCTAAAAATTTCTAGAATCAAAAGGCTTAAGCCGGTAAATCCACCGGGATATAATCCTCCAGCGTGAACAAAGGTATTCAGATTCACGGCCATTACAAGGGAGGCTAAAATCACCAAAAGCAACCGAACAAGGGGGCGACGAAATAAAGATTTATTTTTCGGGGTAAAACTTTCCATCAATCCTCCACCACAAATTCCAGTATAATCTGATTCTAGGCTTTTTGCCAGTAATAAATATCGAGATACTTTAGCCCCTGAAAACGATGGATTTACCCCATCTGGCATAAAAAGTTCAATATCATTATAATCCTGCCATGAATATCTTTGCCCAATTCCTTCCTGATTTTATGCAGTTTTCCACGGTTGAAGCTGCAAACCTAATTCTTTTGCTGGGTTTGATTATGTTTTTAGGAGCCCTTGGTGGACGGCTTTTTCAAAAGCTGAGAATTCCCCAAGTGGTGGGATACATCGTTATAGGTGTACTTATTGGTCAGTCTGGACTACAGCTTTTAAGCGTTCCCGTTATTACCGCTTTAGAGCCATTGAGCAGTGTAGCCCTGTCCCTCATCGGCTTTTTGATTGGAGCAGAGCTGAAAATCGGGGTAATAAAAAAATACGGCAAGCAATTTGTAGGAATCCTCCTGTTTGAAGCAATTGTCCCCTTCTTTGTGGTAGCCATAGTAGTAACAGCAGTGGCCTTTGCCCTCACGAGAAATTTTGCCACTGCCCTGTCTATGGGCTTGGTACTAGGATCCATTTCCTCTGCCACAGCTCCTGCAGCCACCACCGATGTATTGAAGGAAAACAGAACTCGTGGCCCCCTTACCATGACGGTGCTGGGGATTGTGGCCATGGACGATGCCGTTGCCCTCATCCTGTATGCAGTGGCCTCTTCTGTGGCAGCCATTCTTTTAGGGGGAGGAGAAGGCTTAACCTTGGGAGCTCAGCTTATTTCTCTCTTGTACGAGGTGGGAGGCTCCGTTGTGGTAGGCGGTCTTATAGGTCTTGCCTTGGGACAGATTATCCGTAACCTCATGAGCGATGAAGGGAGAATTTTATCCTTTTCCTTGGGAGCCTTGTTCCTGTGTACTGGAATTTGTACCTTGATGGCCCTAGACAATATTCTTGCAGCCATGAGTTTGGGCTTTGTGATGGTGAACTTTGCTCCAGCTAAAACACGAGAAACCTTTTCTCTGGTGGAAAAATTCACTCCCCCTATTTACGTCATGTTCTTTGTACTGGTAGGAGCCAAGCTAAACATCTGGAACGTAAATGCCTTTGTGGCAGTGTTGGCTATTCTCTACGTGCTGTGCCGAACCTTGGGAAAATCTTTGGGAGCCCGACTGGGAGCCCGACTTACCAAGGCTCCAGAAACAGTGAGAAAATACCTGCCCTTCTGTCTTTTAAGCCAAGCTGGTGTAGCCATTGGTTTGTCCATTGCTGCAGGTCAGGATTTTTCTGCCACCATTGGTCCCACCATTATGCTGATTATTACCGCCACCACCTTTGTGGTGCAGCTGGTAGGCCCCATCTGCGTAAAACATGGTATTACAAAGGCTGGTGAATGTGGACTGGATATCACAGAAGAAGACTTAATGAAAAACAGCCTTGTCCAAGACATTACCTGGGGAAATGTATCTATTTGCCGATCCGATTCTCCTGCCATAGTTCAAGAAACCACCACCTTGGATGAAATCATCTGTTCATTCAGTCATCACGAAAATCTCAGCTATGCGGTACAAAACAAAGACGGCAAGCTTTCTGGCATCATTACCTTGGAGCATTTGAAAGAAGCCCTCTTGGTAACAGAGCTTTCCGAAAGTCTTATGGCCTGCGATGTTATGGAGGTACCAGAGGTTACCTGTACAGCCACTACTTCAGTGCCAGAGTTATACAACCTATTCAGCAACTATGATACGGAAACAGTGCCCATTGTAGACTCACAGGGAGCCTGTCTTGGGGTAGCAGAAAAATACACCCTGGATCACTACCTTCATGCAAAGGTAATGGAGCTTCACAAAAAGGTTGCTGATTTAGGCTGACTTCAGCGAAGCTCAATGCCCTCCAAATAATAAAGCCTCCCTCAGTCTTGAGACTAAAGGAGGCCCTTCTTTTATCTATAATCAATAACGAATATAGAATACCAACTTAGTACTTGTATTCCCAGAACATGCCAATGCTAAAGCCAAAGTTTGTATCAGCATCAGTGGTGATAATGGTAAAGCCAGGATCAAGACGTAGCTCACCCCAAGACTTTGTCTTGTAGTGGAGACGAGGAGTAATCACTACCTCAGAAGCTCTCTGGGAACTTTCGCTAGCAAGGTTATCACCGTAAGATACACGCACATGGGTGTAAAATCGCTCGGTTACATCCATTCCAATCAAACCACCCACCAAGATAGGCATCATGGTAATATCACCGTCAGCATTTGTTCCAATAACCTGCTTTCCAGTGACAATACCCATGTCTGCACCAAGGTACAGGGGGAAACCAGGCATAGTAAAGTGAACACCAGCGTTCAACAGGGAAACTACACCGCTTTCAAGCTTTTTAATGCCAAAGGAGGAAGAGCCAGCACCAGCAGTAGTGGTGGTAGCTCCTGCAATACCACTGGGGTCTACTACACTGGTATTGGTATAGATGGTAATACCAAGGTTTGCCTTCATGTTTTCAATGGCCAAAAGCTCACCGTAAAAACCGATAGTTTGGTTAGCATCACTGGCAGTGTCAAACTGACCACCAAAACTCAAGGTTAAGGCATCCATCAAGGTATAGTTCACACCCAAACCTGTAGTCCAGGCAGATTTTCCCATGGCTTTTACGACATTCAAGGGCAGGGAGTTCCAGCCGATGGTAAGTCCTTCCAAAAGAGGAATTCCTGTTCCAGATCCACGGAACAACATAGCCATACCTTCACCAGAGGCATACTTTCTCACACCGTAGCTGGCATCGCTACCATAACCGTAGGCACCAGGCAACTCGTAGCCACTCCAAGGAAGCTCCTTTCCAAAGCTGTTTCCCACAGCAAATTCCATGAATTTCAGTGGGCGAATTGCCCCGTTGAATTCAAACCAAGTTTGGTTTCCATTGAAAGAAATATTATCCTTCCACTGGTCGCTACTCTGTAGGGCAACCTGAGCTCGTCCCCAAAGAGAGAACTTTTCATGATCATAACCACCTACAAAGCGATTGTACAAATAACCAAATGATGCATCAGAATCCGATGCTGCATCCTGGGTTACAAGAACTGCTCCCACTCGGTCAGAAAATTTCACTGTCTGAGCTGATACAGCAGTTCCTAAAATCAGTGTGGCAAGAAGTGCCATCACAAATGTTCTTTTCATTGCGAAAATCCTCCTGTGTTGTCTTGTTAGCAGGTACCTGGTACCACGGTACCTGTAGCCAACATCTACACTAAACTGTAGGTGCCAGCCACCGGAAATGCCACTTTTCCACAGGGATTTAAGATGAAATTATGATGGTATTGAGAAGTAATTCAAAAAAAATAGCCACGAATAAACCGTGGATTAGATATTTCATTATTAGATGAAATTGTCACAATGATCCAAAACGGTATTCCCCTTCACCTTGCTACTTTTCCCCCAGTGGGCTATACTAGGCATATATTTACGAAGCCTTTGGAGGAGAAGATGATAGATTACCGTCAGTCTGGTGTAGATGTGGAAGAAGGATACCGTGCAGTGGACAAGTACAAGTCCCATGCTAAGCGAACAGCCATTCCCGGTGTTTTAAGCGGATTGGGTAGCTTTGCAGGAATGTTCCAGGTACCAGCCGGCATGAAGGAGCCAGTGATGGTAAGCGGTACCGACGGTGTTGGTACCAAGCTAGACGTGGCCTTTGCCATGAAAAAATACGACACTGTGGGAATTGACTGTGTTGCCATGAGTGTAAACGACATCCTCTGTACTGGTGCTCGTCCCCTCTATTTTTTGGACTACATTGCCTGCGGAAAGCTGGATGCTTCTGTAGCAGCAGATTTAGTAAAGGGTGTAGCCTACGGCTGTGTAGAAAGTAACTGTGCCCTGCTAGGTGGAGAGACAGCAGAAATGCCAGGCTTTTACGACGAGGGCAAGTATGACGTGGCAGGCTTTGGAGTGGGCATTGCAGAAAAGGCTGCCATTGTAACTGGAGAGTCCATTACAGAAGGTGATGTATTGATTGGTCTTTCCTCCAGCGGTATCCATTCCAACGGTTTTTCCTTGGTACGTTGCCTGATTACCGATTTTACCCAGAAGGCTGATTTTGCTGAGGGCAAGACTATCGGTGAAGTAATCCTTGAGCCTACACGAATCTACGTGCGGCCTGTTCTTTCTGTTTTGGATAAGTTTGGTTCAGCAGTTCACGGTATGGTGCATATCACCGGCGGCGGCTTCTACGAGAACATTCCTCGCATGTATCCTGCAGCCAACGAAAAGCGTCAGGAAGCAGGCTTGGCTCCCTTGGTGTCATCTATCACAAAGGGAAGCTGGGAAGTGCTCCCCATTTTTGAAGAACTTGTTCGCCGTGGAGCAGATCCAGAGCGTATGTACCACACCTTTAACATGGGAATCGGCTTTATTTTGGCTGTAGCCCAGGACAAGGCCGACGCTATTTGCAAGGCCCTTGCAGACTTTGCCGCCAGCCCAGATGCTGGACGCTGTGCCCAGATGAAGGCATGGAAGATTGGTCAGGTGGTAGCCTCACAAAAGACTCCTGCTTCCGGAGAAAAGCTCACTCAGGAAGAACAAGTACTCTTTCAAGGGTAAGTGCTTTTGCATTTTCAGGAAAAAGAAGGATATCTTTATGGAAAAACAAGTTAGCCCCCTGAAAATTGCCGTGTTGGTGTCTGGTGGAGGCACCAACTTGCAGGCCCTCATGGATGCAGAAAAAAAGTGGCGTCAGGAGGGAAAAACTCTTCCCTACACTGTGGCGCTGGTTGTTTCCAGTAGCAAAAATGCCTATGCCCTGGAGCGGGCTGCAGCAGCGGGAGTTCCCAGTACCGTGGTGAGTCCCTACACCACCCTAGGCTCAGAGAAGGCTAAAACTGCCAGTCGTGATGAAAAGCGATTTGCCGTATCCAATGGAGTTCTGAAACTTTGTCAGGAACACCAGATTGAAGCTATTGTTCTGGCAGGCTTTCTCACCGTGCTGGGGGGAGACATTATTCAAGAATACAAGGGGCGCATCATCAACCTGCATCCAGCCCTTTTGCCCAAGTTTGGTGGCGAGGGAATGTGGGGACACCATGTTCATGAGGCTGTCCTTGCTGCAGGCGAAACAGAATCAGGCTGTACCATCCATCTGGTGGATTCTGGCTGCGATACAGGAGAAATCCTCCTGCAAAAGAAGGTGCCCGTGCTTCCCGGCGACACCCCAGAAAGTCTCTACGCCCGCATTGCTCCTCATGAGCACATTGCCATGGTGGAAGGTGTGGAGCTTCTAGCCCAGCGATTGCGTTCTTCAGCCAACTAGCAGGGGAAAACATGGAACAAGACATTCGGTGGCAGCAGCGATTTCACAATTACACCAAGGCTCTGTCTCGTTTTCAGGAGGCAGTGGACTTGGCAAAAAGTCGTGAATTGTCCCAGCTGGAAAAACAGGGCCTTATTCAGAGCTTTGAGTTCACTCAGGAGCTTTCATGGAAGGTGATGAAGGATTTCCTTGAATACCAAGGAGTTGCAACTGGAATTATGGGTTCCAAAGATGCCATTCGCAATGGCTTTTCCGTGGGACTCATTCAGGAAGGAGATATCTGGATGGATATGGTTACAAGCAGGAACGCAGCCAGTCACACCTACAACGAGGAAACTGCTGATGCAATCCTGCAAAAGTGCATCCACTCCTACATAGCTCAATTCTGTAAGCTTCGAGAAAGGCTAGAGATGGAGCTTGCCTCAGCACAGGGAATCTGAACGGCAATGGAATTCGGCCTCACCCCAGCCCACCGAAAAATCATCAATTCAATTTTTGCACAATATCCCCAGATTCATCAGGTGTTGGTATACGGTAGCAGGGCAAAAGGAAATTATCGTCCTGGCTCCGACATCGACATGACCATTTCCCAAGGAGAAAATCTTTCAACCGATATCTTGTTCAAGCTCATGAACGATTTTGATGATTCGATTCTGCCCTTCTTTGTGGATCTTTCTATTTTTTCTCAGCTTACAGAACCAGCTCTCATTCAGCACATACAGCGGGTGGGCAAGATAATTTATCAGAGAGGAGACTAGTGGGGCTCCCTTCCTTGACATTTCCAATTTTCAGTGGCATGATAGCCTTCACTGGAGGTTTTATGAAAGGTTCTTTTGTTACAAAAATTTTTGGATTACTTGTCTGTGCCGTTCTGCTGATAGCTTGCGAAATTGAAGAGCAACGCTACAGCACCTGGGAAGAAATGAGCCAGGCTCCCGCAAACCAGCTTACTTGGATTCCTAGCTTTATGCTACAGGAGGAGGCTTTAGTTCAGAACATCTACTCTATTGTGGAATGTCATGACTTGGATTCAAACAAGGGCTGGGGAAAGGCTGAGTGTAACGAGGTAGCCTTGGCTTGGTTCCAGAGCTTGAGCTTTCAGGAGCAGCAGCTGGACAAGACAAGCTGGAAATTCCTTTCCAAGCTGGGATTGAAAAACCAGCAGGTACAGGTTACTCAGCTAGAAAACTGGAAGCTTATACTGGAAGGAAGCACCTTTTACTACTTTGGAGAATAAGCTTTCTCATTCATCAAAAAAATCCCACGGTGAAACCACTGTGGGATTTTTTTTATCATCAACTAATTGTAAAACTACTGGGGAAGCTTCCGTTTGTAGAGACTGGCAGAACTGCCGCCCCGCACGGTACCTTTCTTACTCTTTCCTTCAGAAATTCTTCCGGGGGAACCACCACCAAAGGATCTGCCAGAGCCTTTTCCACCCTTGGAACGGGATTTATCAAAGGAGGATTTTTCGCTGGCCTTAAGGCTCCAGCTTCCCTCGCTATTATCCTTGCCCTTCTTGCGGTTAGGCTTACTGCGGGGCAAATCCCTCTCTTCTGACTCACCACGGCTTCTTCTTTTGCCACCGCCATTTCCAGCAGGCTTTTCATCAAGGTGCATGTGAGGAATGCTACTGTCCCGCTGGCTCATCTGCAGGGCTCGCTCAGCAGCTTCAATGGGCAGGCTCACCAAGGAGAAGCTATCTTTTACCACAATGCCGTCCACCTGTCGCTGGGGAATGTCCAGCAGGTCGCTAAAGAACTCAGCAATTTCCCGCACAAAGAATTTATCTCGGCGGCCCAGCTGCACGTAAAGTCTCTTCTGGTCATCTGCCACCACATCACGGTCACGGCGAGGAGCACCATCATCAAGGTTCCGTCCCCGTCGTCCACCTTCTCGCAGGGAGTCACGGCCGCCCTTACCCTTTCTCAGGCTTTCCAGGGACTCAATGTGACCGTAACGACCAGCATCAAGATGATGACCGTAGAAGTTTTCCAAGACAGAAGCAAGAATTTCCTGGGGATCACGATGACCGCAAAGGTCAGCTGCCATACGGGCAAAAATAGAATTTTCTTGGGAAGTGGAATCAGCTTCGGATGGAGCTACAGAATCAAGGTCCCCCTCCACTGTTCCATCAACAGCAACGCCATCCACCTGCTTCCAGATGGCTTCCTTCATGGAATCAAAGAGGCGATTTTGCTTCAGCTCAAGAATCTTCTTTACAGAAGGCACTGTATCTTCCTGAAGGCTTCCCTTCACGGCCTTACGAATGGCAGACTTCAAGTGCTCCAGCTTTCGCTTTTCTTCTGGTCGCACCAAGGTAATGGCCTCGCCGTAGGAGCCAGCTCGACCAGTACGTCCAATACGATGGATGTAGGTGGAGCTGTCAAAGGGAATGGAGTAATTGATAACGTGGGTCAAACCACCAATATCGATTCCACGTGCAGCCACGTCAGTGGCCACCAAAATGCGGGTCTTTTTGTTTCTGAACCGCAGGAGAATCTTTTCTCTCTGCTGCTGGGAAATATCTCCGTGGAGAGCTGCCACCTCGTAGCCTCGTTCGTCCAGCTGGCGGGTCAGGTTGTCTGCATCCACCTTTGTCTGGGTAAAAATCAGGCCGTAAAAATCAGGTGAAATATCGATAAGCCGCACCAACAGCTCCAGCTTATCTCGCTCCCGCACCATGATGTACTTCTGCTCCGTCAAAATAGGTGCTTCTGGACTTGCTTCCTCAGCTACAGTTTCATAGTCTCCCATGAACTTTGCAGCAATCTTCAAAATAGGCTGAGGCATGGTGGCAGAAAAGAGCAAAATGCGGCTTTCAGGATTGGCTTGGGCAAAGATGTTTTCAATATCATCGATAAAGCCCATGTCCAGCATTTCATCAGCCTCATCAAGAATGAAATACTTGATTTTAGATAAATCAAGGCTTCCACGCTCCAAATGATCCTGCACACGGCCGGGAGTTCCCACCACAATTTCTACACCCTTTTTCAGGGCCTTTAACTGGGCTCCCATGGACTGACCGCCATAAACGGAAACCATGCGAGGATACAAGCCTGTGGAAAAAGAGCCGATTTCCTTACACACCTGCAAGGCCAGCTCTCTGGTGGGAGTTAAAACAAGGGCCTGCACAGAATCGGCAGGCTCACGAATAGTCTGAACAAGGGGAAGTCCAAAGGCAGCAGTTTTTCCAGTACCAGTGCGAGCCTTTGCAATAACATTTGCATCACCTTCCAATAAACGGGGAATCGCTAAAACCTGAATGGGGGATGGAGTTACAAATCCCTTCTTGGCTACAGCAGCCAAGGTGGCCTCATCAAGGCCCAAATCTTCAAAAGATATATTTTCTTCCATAATGAATGCGATATGCTACAGTATTTTCAAAATAATATCAATACAAAGGAAGAAATACCATCAAATGAGTACAAATGCAAGGATAAACTTTTTGATAATAGGTAAAGATAAAGAGTAAAATTTCAAGTTTTAAATAAATTTACAAAAAAGACGTAATCCGTTAAAATTTTGTCACCACCTCCTCAGCCTCATCCCATAGCCTCATCTTCGAAAACTTTTACAACAAATTCAAACCACACCTCACAAAAAACGCATTTTTTTTTCAACTCCAAGTCTATAATATATGTGAAACACTTTTTTACGGAGATTGAATGGAAAAGCAAACCACCAAATTCAAACGTTGGGAAGACCTAGACATTACCGATGACTTTATCTTCACCCGAGTCATGCGGAACAAGAAGCTCTGTCGCACTTTGCTTGAGATGATACTGAAAGTAAAGGTTGGTAAAATCAAGTTCCTTACCAGCCACCACGCTATCCAGATTGACCCTAACGCCAAGGGAATCATCATGGATGTGTATCTCAAGGATGAAAACAAAGTCATTAATGTTGAGATGCAGACTTCTAACCACGGAGACCTTCCCCACAGAGCCCGCTATTACCAAGCC
>JAZQSR010000094.1:0-15980 GCA_045630225.1 Treponema sp.
GTGAGCCAAGGAGGTGTGACCAGCAGTTGTCTTCCTAAGACCGCTTGGCCTCCGACTTCTTCTATGCTCACCCGCATGTATTCACGGTGGGCTGAAAATAGAGGCTTTAAGATTGAAACTGTGGATATGCTGGAAGCCGAAGGAGGCATCAAGTCTGTGACATTGCAGATTTCTGGTGACTATGCCTACGGCTACTTAAAATGTGAGGCGGGAATCCACCGTTTGGTGCGTATCAGTCCCTTTGACTCCAATGCCCGTCGTCACACCTCCTTTACCTCTGTGTACGTGTTCCCCGTGCTTGATGACACCATCGAGGTGGAGATTCGCCCAGAGGATTTGCGGGTGGATACCTACCGTGCTGGTGGTGCTGGTGGACAGCACGTTAACAAGACGGACTCTGCCGTTCGTTTTACCCACATCCCCACGGGAATTGTGGTTGCCTGTCAGACGGAGCGAAGCCAGCTGATGAACCGAGCCACCGCCATGAGTATGCTGAAGGCTCGGTTGTACGAGCATTATCGTCAGGAGCGGGAAAAGGAAAACGCCAAGTTTGCCGCCGAAAAGAAGGACATTTCTTGGGGAAATCAGATTCGCTCCTACGTGTTCCAACCCTATACCATGGTAAAGGACCATCGTACCAAGCATGAATCTGGAAATATTCAAGGGGTAATGGACGGTGCCTTAGATCCCTTTATCGAGGCCTATCTTACTGCCCGTTGGAAGGGACAACCCCTTTCCTCCGATGACGAGGATGATGTGTAATGTTCAAAAGGCTTGTTTTCTTAATAGCAATTACAAGCCTTGTATCAAGTTCTCTGTGGTGTGAGCCTACTACCAGTACCCAAACAATTGCAGATTGGGTACTGGCAGGAAGTGCTTTTACTTTAAAATCTTCACCATTTCAACAGAGTGTGGAAGGAGTAACTTCCACCTTACCTACGTTAATTTTAGAAAATCTCGTGGACGCTGGGGTACGAATCCTTGCTCCAGAAGAAATTTTGGAGCGAAAGCTTGTTCTTTTACGGAAGGATCGGACAACACTGGGGAATTCCTTAACTGCTGCCATAAAGGAGCGAGATAAGCAGCTCTTTGTTTCTTCTTCTGAAAAGGGCTTGAAGAAAACTCTCAAAGAAAAGGAAAAAAAGATTCTTGAGATACGAGAGAATGTAGAAGAAAAAGAAGCCCAAATTGAGGCCATAAAAAAACAGCTAGAACAAAAGGATTTTCAAGATCTACAGGACGAAGGAGAGCGTATTGTTCTGTGGCAGGATTCAGCTAACACTCTTTTTACGAAAGAAACGGTAAAAAACGAAGATATAAATGGTCTTTTGACAGGAAGTATTATTGCTTCTGGAAATTATTTGTCGGTGACAGTGGAGCTTACCCTGTATCCAGGTGAAATTCATTCGGTAAAAATCCAGTCCTTGGCCTCTGTGACAGATATTACGGTTATGGCCAAAGAAATTGCCAGTCAGTTGAAGCCAGTGCTGCAAAATAGACCTACGGTGGAAGTATTATTTCAAATTGAACCTCCAGAAGCAGTGGCCAAGGCAAAAGTTTTTGTAGATGGACAATCCTTTAATGCTCAAGGTTTTGTAGAAAAGGGTGTTTTATTGGCAGCTGGAAGTCATTCCATTGAAGTGGAATCTCCTGGGTTTTACTCGAGAAGCTTTGAGGCTGATTTTTCCCAGAACAATCGATTTTTAACTACCGTGAATCTGGATCCAGTGGAGAAGGTTCCTGTAGGGATTGAATCTGAAAAATTTCCAGATGCTCAACTTTATGTTGATGGAATTCCACAGGGAACCTTGGGAAAGGAAGTAGAGTTACAAACGGGATTGGCCTTTGGTACTGTTTTGCCTACTCCAGAAACGGAACATCCCTATTATTTTGTGGCAGATATCACTCCAGAATCAAAGCTGAGTCAACTGAATCTGCGGCTTAAAAAAGACACTCAAGAAATTTCTACTCGGATTGAAAAAAGACGGCGTGCCATGTATAATTCCTATAGTGCCTTGTTAGTTTCTCTTATTCCAACTTTTGTATCCTATGGTATGTATGTAAATATGTCTAATGGATGGGCCTTAGGTCATGAAAGTGAGGAAAACATGAAACTTTGGAAAAATATTTCCACTGGTTCCATGGTTCTTTCTGCAGGATTGGGAGTGAATTTAGCGGTGCAATTGGGATTGTTTATTGGTTCCGCAGATTCGGTGTTGCCGGAACAGGCTAAAGTAAAATAAAGAATGCTATTGATGTATACTTAAATAAGGCGGGAGTAGGTATGGCAAAAATGAAGTTTGCAGACAGATTGAAGAATTTCTTTGGAATCCACAAGAATCGTGATAAAGAGTTTTTTGAGGAACTTTCAGATTTGTTGATTGAAGGTGATTTGGGAGCAAAAACTGTTTTTGAATTAGTGGATGAATTGGAAAAAAACTGCCGTTCCCAGAAGATTGAGGATGAGCGGGAAATTTTACTCCAACTGAAAAGTCGCCTTTTGGAATTTGTTCGTTCTGTAGAATTGGAGCCAGTGCCAGAAAAGGTAAATATATATATGGTTTTAGGAGTAAACGGAGTGGGAAAGACCACCTCCGTGGCAAAGCTGGCTGGCTTTTTCCAAGGAAGCGGAAAATACAATGTGGTGATGGCTGCTGCAGATACCTTCCGTGCCGCCGCCATTGAGCAGCTACAGCTTCACGGACAGCGACTGGGAGTGCGGGTGGTGGCCCATCGGCATGGAGCTGATCCTTCTGCTGTGGTGTTTGACGGAGCGGAGGCAGTGGCAGCCCGTGGTGGCGGTCTTGTTTTGGCAGATACTGCTGGCCGTCTCCATAACAAGGAAAACTTGGTGCGGGAGCTTCAGAAAATAGACAGGGTTGCCGCTTCTAAGGCATCTGAGGGCTGCTACAAAAAGATTCTTGTAATCGATGCCACCACTGGTCAGAATGGTTTGCGACAGGCAGAAGTCTTCCATCAGGCGGTGGGACTTGATGCCGTTATCTTGACAAAATACGACTCCACTGCAAAGGGAGGAATCGCTGCTGCCATTGGCAAGGAATTTGGTATTCCCGTGGCCTTCATTTGCTTTGGAGAAGGGTATAAGGATATTCGTCCCTTTGATCCCAACCAGTACGTAGACGAATTCTTAGGATTGGATTGATGAGATTTCGCCTTCTTTCCTGTCTGATTATTGTGGGTGTTTTAGGACAGGCATTTGGGACAGAGGAATCGGCGGAAATTGCCCCTATCCAGGAATTGCTGTATGACGGAAAGGGATTACCACGGCTTCATCTTTATGACGGGGAGGAGACAGCTCTTTTGTCTGCTCCTTCTAGCAAGACCATGGTAATGAAATCTGATGGATTTTTTACCCGCAATCTGTATGACCATGAGTACCGCTTGCAAAGTCGTCTTACCTGGCAGGAGGAAGGTACTTCTACCGATTCTGATAACTCCTCTCTATCTTCTCAAATTGTCTTGCAAGAAGATTATTTTTATTATGAAAATTCTCGAAACCGCCAAAAGGTGGTGCTCACCGATTTTACCGACACAAGCCGCACTGAGCGATTTTATTCCTTGGAAGGACTTGTCACACGGGAAGAAATCTATGGTCTTGATTCAGAAAATGCTTCAAGTTCCCAGGATGTAAATCCTCAGGATGCAAATCCAGATGCAAATGAACAAGAAGCAAGTGATTTTTCTCGTCTTGCATTAAAGAAGGTGACAGAATATTTCTATAATCCAGAAAGGGATTTAACAGAAACAAGAATCACCCTTCATGGACAAGATGAAACCTTCGTTCAAAAAACTTTATATCATAGTCCAGGAAATATCTATGGAGGCTATGATTATTTTGAAAACGACGAACTTTTAGTTTCCCGAAAATACGAAGATGAAAGTGTTTGTACAGAAACCCGCTATTTTGACAATATGAAAATTGAGGCCAGGTACAATGGAGCCAGATTACTTTCTGAAGTTGTGTATCTTGATGGCAAGGAAATAAGGAGAACAGAGTATTGAATTGGATTTTTTTCGTTTCCCGCCGTTTTGCCAAGGTTGACCGTTCTGGCCGCTCTGCAGTGACAGGTTTCCTTGCCTCGCTGAGTATTTGCTTTGGTGTTATGACCCTCATCGTTACGGTTTCAGTCATGAACGGTTTCCAGATGGGGTTTATCGACAGCATTATGGAAATCAGCTCCGCCCACATTCGAGTGACGGCACCACAGGATTTTGACCAAGAAGCCTTTGAGCAGCAATGCTTCCGCCCTGAATTGGGAGTGGTGGCGGTGGAGCCCATGTATGAGGCCCAGAGTTTGTTGGCTAGTGCTACAGGTCGTCAATCTGCCTCCTTGATTCGCGCTGTTTCGCCAGACATCATGTACACCGACGCAGGTTTTGCCCAGGAAATGCAAATGATTTCTGGTGAATTTGATTTGTCACGCCCTGGTTACATTGTGTTGGGAAGCCAGCTTGCTCGGCAGCTAGGAGTGCGGGTGGGAAGTACCGTAAATATGTTGGCCCTTTCTGGAGGCAGCGACGTTGATTTAATTTCCGATAATCGCGTGTTTGTGGTGTCGGGAATTTTTTCCTGTGGTTATGCTGAAATCAACAGCAGTTATTCTTTCATTTCCATGGATGCTGGCCAACAGTTTTTTGGTCAAGAGGCCACAAAGATTTTTGCCTTAAAACTTGCAGACTCTGAAAATGACTTGCAGGTAATTCATCAGCTGGAAAAGGCCCTCCCAGGAATTCAAACCGAATCTTGGCGCAGCTACAACCGCTCATTTTTCGGTGCGTTAAAAGTAGAAAAGAATCTGCTGATGATGCTGGTATTTATGATTTTTGTGGTAGTGGGTGTGAATATCTTTAACGGAATGCGACGAATGGTTTTTGAGCGCCGTTCTGAAATTGCAATTCTTTCTGCCTTGGGTGGAAGAAAACGAGAAGTACAGCTTATCTTCATTCTCCGTGGACTTTTAACTGGCCTTGAAGGAGCCATTCCTGGCTTGCTTTTGGGAATGCTGCTGTGCGTGCAAATGGATGTGATTTTTGATGTGATTGCTAAGTTAAGTTATTGGCTTCAGTACCTTGTAACTATGGCAACAAATCCTGCTATGGCTGTCTATGTGCGGGAAAATACCATGTATCAGGTGTATGCCAGCATTCCTGCCAGAATGTTCCCAGCTGAAATCACCTTTATCACCATTTTCGGTGTTTTTTCTGCCTTGGCTGCATCTTGGGTTGCCAGCAGAAAGGTATTGTCAATGACGCTTTCGGAGGTACTCCACGATGAGTGACGTAATTATTAAGATTGAAGGTTTAGAAAAAACTTATATAACTGGTATGGACAAGCTGACCATCATCAAGTCCTTGGATTTGGAGGTAAAATCTGGCACCAAGGTGGTGGTGGTGGGAGAAAGTGGTAGTGGTAAAAGTACCCTGTTGAACATTATCGGTGGCTTGGATGCTCCCAGTGCCGGCTCCGTGGTGGTGGGGCCCTACTGTGTCCATAGCTTGCCGGAAAACCAGTTGGCAGCATACCGCTCCCAGTTTTTGGGCTTGATTTTCCAGTTTCACTATCTTTTGAAGGATTTTACTGCCTTGGAAAATGTGTATCTTCCAGCCTACATGAGCGGTATGCCAAAAAAACAGGCGGCAGAAGCAGCCCAAACCTTGCTTCATGAGGTGGGCCTTGACCATCGCCTCCATCACTTGCCCTCCCAGTTGTCTGGTGGTGAGCGGCAGCGGGTAGCTGTGGCTCGTTCCTTGATTCAAAATCCCCAGTTGGTGCTGGCAGATGAGCCCACTGGTAACCTTGACCCTGCCAATGCCCAGCTCATTGGTGATTTACTCTTTTCCATGGTGGATAAGTATCACAAGACTCTAGTGCTGGTAACCCACGACAGGGAGCTAGCTTCTAAGGGAGATGAAATCTATACCATAACCAAGGGCCATTTGGCTCGGGTGGATTCCCAATGAAAATCAAAGCCTCCATTCTCTACGCCACACGAATGCTCCTGTCTCCCTCTCAAAAAAAAATATCTGGAGAAGGTTCTTCTGCAAGCCGCAGCCTCCTGGGAGCAATCTTGTGCATTGCCCTGAGCTTGGTGCCTTTGGTGGTGGTGCTTACTGTTTCTGACGGCATGATTGAAGGAATCACTTCCCGCATTGTGGAGCTTTCTAGCTATCACATGCAGGTAATTGTAACAGGACCTGTCAGTTCCCCTCGTTTGCAGGATGAAAATGATTCCCCTCTGCCTGACTTGGAGACAGCCCAGGGTATAAAGGATTTTGCCTTTCAATTGCAGGAAATACAAGGAGTTACCGCAGCCTTTCCTGAGCGGCAGGGCATTGGTTTGGCAGCGGGAGCCAAGGGAAGGACTGGAGCAACCATTCGCTCTGTTCCCCCAGAAATCTTTGCCCCTGAATCAAATTTTTCCCAGCTGTTTAGTGCCCAAGCTGGTTCCATCAGTCTTTCGTCTTCCCGCAGTGCCTTGATTGGAACGGGAATTGCAAAGAATCTTGACTTGCAGCCTGGGGACACCATTCGAATCGTCATCATGAGAACAAGTCCCACTGGCAAGGTGATTCCAAAAATTACCCCCTTTACGGTGGAAGGAATTGTGTCTTGCGGGTATCAGGAGCTTGATTCCCTGTGGGTTTTCATTCCCTTTGACACAGGCTTTTCCCTGCTGGAAGGTTCTCTTTCCACTATTTTGGTGGGGCTTCAAACAGAGGATGCTTTTTCCGACGGTCTGCTGGAAACAGCCTGGTTGGTGGAAGAAGAGCTTCCTCCTGAATGTCGTCTCAGATTGTGGAGCCAACTGAATACCGCCCAATACGAAAATTTCACTTCCACCAGAATCATGCTAATTTTTGTCATGTTTCTGATTGTGCTGGTGGCCTCGGTGAATATTTCTTCCGCTCTAGTAATGCTAGCCATGGAGCGCCGTCGTGAAATTGCCATTTTGAAAAGCGTGGGAGCCACCTCCGAGGGCATTACTGCCGCCTTCTTGCTCACTGGTTTTTGTGCAGGTGGAGCAGGGGTGCTGCTGGGAATTCCCTTGGGGATTCTCTGTGCCGTGAATGTAAACCAGATTTTGTCTGGTATTGAAGAACTTCTTAACATTTTTGTCCATTTTTGGTATAATCTGTCTAATATGTTTTTTGACTTTTTGGAAATGCTCCTTTCTCGGGATTTTGCAAGAAGTGAATTTGTGCCAGTGCAATTGCTGGATCCAGCCTTTTATCTGGAAGAAATCCCAGTGATTTTGCCTTGGATAGGCATCTTTGCCATTGCCGCTGGAACATTAGTGTTATCGGTGATTGTTTCTGCTTTACCCAGCATTAAGGCGGGCAAGGAGAAGCCGCTAGATACCTTGAGGAAATTTTAGGTATGATTTGTGATATATGCGGTGTACGTGATGCAACTATGGTGGTACAACAAGTTAGTGCCACTGGACGAAAGGAAGTACACCTTTGCCTCCAATGTGCCGCCCAACGAGGGCTTTCTACCAGCAATGGTAAGATAGAAATGTCCTTGGCAGGACTTTTTGATTCCATTGCCAAATTACAAAAAAATCAGCGTCAATGTCCCGTTTGTGGCAAGAGCGAAGGTGAGCTAGAAAGAAACCAACGCCTTGGTTGCCCCGAATGCTACAACTTTTTTGGCCCAAAGCTTAAATCCATCTTGGAAAAGCGTGGGGTAACAGGAAGCTATACAGGTTCTTTGCCAGAACGTCTGGCAAGCTACAAGTCCGTGTTGGCAGACAGGATGCAGCTCAAAGAAAAATTGGAGCAATCTATAGCCCAGGAAGAATACGAAAAAGCTGCATTGTACCGGGACCGCTTGAAAGCCCTTGATAAATGTGTGGCTGGTTCTGATTGTTCTGATTCCCTATCCCAGGGAGAGTGTTGTTTATGAGTAGCCACCCCGACACGCTGAATCCCGGAATGGTGTGGTATGCGGAGGATGGGGAAGAAAACGATGTGGTGCTTTCAACACGTATCCGTCTTGCCCGTAATCTGGCAAATTTTGTCTTTCCCTGTCAAAGTAGCACTGATGATGCAAATCGAGTGCAGACCCTGGTTTTTGATGCCTTTAAGAAAGTGCCCCATTCTGAGCACTACCAGCAGGTAGGAACAGACCAGCTGGATTTTTTTGCCCGACAGCTTTTGGTGGAACGGAGTGTCCTGCCTGAACGGAGTTACACGGAGCGAAACATCAACAATCCCCAGACAGATATTTTCCGCAAGTTTGAGTGTGTGCCGGGAGTAGTGGTGCGTACCGATGGGCGGATTTCCTGCTTGGTGAACGGCCGTGACCATGTGAGCATTTCCTCCCTAACGGCAGGCTACAATACCAGCTCACCGTGGCAGCTGTGTCGCCAGATTGATTCCATTCTTCAGCAAAGCCTGCAATTTGCTGCTTCCTATGATTTTGGCTTTCTCACTTCGGATTTAAAAGATGCAGGAAGTGGCATGAAGGCTTCGGTACGACTTTTTCTGCCGGGGCTTTTGCAAACTCAGCAAGTTCAACAGGTAATGGAGGATGTTTCCAAGAAAAATTGCCAGCTGGAGCCAGCCTTTGGTGGAACCTCAGTTCCCTATGCCGCCTTGGGGGCCTGTTATCAGCTTAGTTCCCTTTATGCAACTAGCGGTGGAGAAGAGCAGCAGCTGGGAGAATTTGATATGGTGGTAACAGAGCTTTGCGAAAAAGAGCGAAAGGCTCGTACCAGCTATGCCGAAAGCCGTCCCACTATGCTTCGTCACATTATCAGCAGAATGTTTGCCGTCATGAGATATAGCCGCTTCATCGATTGCAGCGAGGCCATAGACATTATCAGTACCCTACAATTGGGAATCAGCGTGGGCCTCATTATGGGAATCTCCTATCGAGAGCTCCACGCCCTCATGTATCGTATTCGTAATGCCCACCTCGATTATTTATACAAAGACAAGGAATTGAATTTTGCCTTTGAACTTGACGTTCTTGAACATCCTGTTTTAATCATTTCTCGCCTTCGAGCCTTGTTGCTGCAAGAAGCTTTGGAAAAGGTTCAAATTTGCTTTTAATAGTCTATTGTACGAGACTTTATATTGAACAACTGGGCTAAATTATAAGCCCTGCCGAAAATATAAAGAAGTGTAAGGAAATACTATGGCAAAGAATTTATCACCTCGAGCCCATAAACTTGTTACGGTTTTGGCTCAGGAGGAAGGAAAAAAAAGCGGCAGCGATCAGTTGCAGCCTGAACATATTTTAATCGCCCTGCTGAAGCATGCCGATGGTTTGGGTTATATTTTATTGCAAAAGCTTAGGATAAACGTACTGTCCTTTCAGTTGGCTCTGGAACAAAGCCTTTTCACCCGCACAAAGGTAGGAACCTTCAGTGATTTACCTGCTTCCCGGCGGCTGAGAAGCTTGCTTGATGCAGCTGCCATTGAATCCCGCAGTCTTCGTCGTGATTATGTGGGAACGGAGCATTTAGTTTTAGCCGCCATTCGGGAACAACACAGCATCACCTCCCGTTTTTTTGAAAAGGCGGGATTGCGGATTGATGACGTTTATTCTGCCATCAACGGAATTTATGAGAAATTCCAGTCCTCCTACGATAATCGTGGAAGGGAAGTGGCTAGTCCTGTATTTTCCATGGGAAATCAGGGGGGCAGCTCTCCTGAAAGAGGCAGGGGACGTCAGGGAATTTTGGCTGAATTCAGCCGTGACCTTACAGAGCTTGCCCGAAACCAGCAGCTTGATCCTGTGGTAGGTCGAGAAAAAGAGGTTCGTCGTGTTATCCAGCTTCTTTCCCGCCGCACAAAGAACAACCCCGTGCTGATTGGTGACCCTGGCGTTGGAAAAACAGCCATTGTGGAAGGCCTTGCTCATCACATCGTCAAGGGAACGGTTCCCCGCAACCTGTTAAAAAAGCGAATCCTTTCCCTAGATCTTGCATCGGTGGTGGCAGGAACAAAGTACCGTGGTGAATTTGAAGAGCGAATTAAGCATATCTTAAAGGAAATCCTAGAAAATAAGGACATCATCCTGTTCATTGACGAGCTACACACCCTCATCGGGGCTGGTGGCTCAGAAGGTGCCATGGATGCCTCCAATCTGCTGAAGCCAGCCCTTGCCCGTGGTGAGCTACAATGTATCGGAGCCACTACCTTGGCTGAGTACCGCAAGTACTTTGAGCGTGATGCAGCCTTGGAGCGTCGCTTCCAGTCGGTTTTGGTGGAAGAACCAACCGACCAGGAATCCATCTTGATTCTGGAAGGAATCAGAAAAAAATACGAAAGCTTCCATGGGGTACGCTACGAAGATGAGGTGATTCCCGCCACCGTTCGTTTTGCTCGCCGCTACCTAAGCGATCGCTGTTTGCCAGACAAGGCCATTGACCTCTTGGACGAAGCTGGCGCCATGAAAAAAATTGACGAGGAAGAAAAGCCTCTAGAACTGGAAGAGCTGGAAGCAAGTATCAGTGAGCTTACGGAAGAAAAGCGTCTTTTGGTGCAGAATCAGGACTACGAGGCAGCAGCAGAAATCCGTGACCGAGTGCATTTACTTCGTGGTCAGCTAGAAGCCATGCGGGAGCGATGGGAAAAAGGTGGTGACGGCAAGTACAAGGTTGTTACCGTGGATGATGTCGCTTCTGTAGTGGCTTCTATCACAGGCATTCCCTTGGAGCAGCTGACAGGCTCGGAGCTAGCCCGCCTTTTGAACATGGAAGAGGAATTACACCGTCAGGTTATTGGTCAGGAAGAAGCGGTAGCCTCCATTGTGTCCGCAGTTCGCCGCTCCCGCACAGGAGTTTCTTCCTCCCGCCGCCCTTCAGGTTCCTTTATTTTCCTGGGGCCCACTGGTGTGGGAAAAACCTTGCTGGCAAAGACCCTAGCTCAGTTCCTCTTTGGCAGTGAAGATGCCCTTATCCGTGTGGACATGAGTGACTACATGGAAAAGCACAATTCCAGTCGTTTGGTGGGAGCTCCCCCAGGTTACGTGGGCTTTGAAGAAGGTGGCACCTTGACAGAAAAGGTTCGCCATCATCCCTATTCTGTCGTATTGCTGGACGAAATCGAAAAGGCTCACCCGGATGTATTCAATCTCTTGCTACAGGTGTTAGAAGAAGGGGAGCTTACAGATAACCTGGGCCACACCGTCAGCTTCCGTAACACGGTTATCATCATGACTAGTAATGCAGGAGTTCGCCAGATTACCGAAGGGGCCACCATGGGCTTTGCCCTGTCGGAGGATCGTACTCCCTCCTACGAGGTTATCAAGGAAGGAGCCCTGTCTGAGTTGAAAAAGATTCTCAGTCCAGAGCTTTTGAACCGTATTGACGACACCATCGTTTTCACTCCCTTGTCCAAGAAGGAAGTGGCTGGTATCCTGGACTTGCAACTTCAGGAATTGCAGGACAGGTTGGTGGAAAAGAACCTTACCATAACCGTAAAGCCTTCTGCCAAGGAGTATTTGGTGGAGCACGGCTATGATCCCACCTTTGGAGCCCGCCCCATGAGACGGCTTATCCAGCGGGAAATCGAAGATCAGCTGGCACTACGCCTTATTGAAGAGGCTGCCAGCAATGGTCAGCAGGGAATTGGCAGGGTAGTAGT
Organism: Treponema sp.; assembly: GCA_045630225.1. Taxonomy (GTDB): domain Bacteria; phylum Spirochaetota; class Spirochaetia; order Treponematales; family Treponemataceae; genus Treponema_F. Next base: position 11,620 of record JAZQSR010000094.1, read on the forward strand.
AAGTTTGGTAAAGGATAAACTGAAGGTGAGCTTAAAGCGAGAGTTGCCAGAGGTAAGTGAAAATCTTTCTTTACCTATGGAAATGGAGCATATAAATTTGTAATGATTACAAATTTTACTTGCTTTTTTTTATTGATTGTATTATATTGTTTTTAGTTACAAATAAGATTTTTTTATCTATTTGTATAAATCCATAAGATGCGGAGGAAAATGATGAAAGATTTGAAGGGAACAAAGACAGAGAAGAACCTTCAGGAGGCATTTGCCGGTGAATCAATGGCACGGAACAAGTATACTTACTTTGCTTCCAAGGCTCGCAAGGACGGCTATGTTCAGATTGCAGATCTCTTTGAAGAGACTGCTGCCAACGAAAAAGAACATGCTGAACTTTGGTTCAAGCTTTTGAATGGTGGAATTGGAACAACTGCTGAAAACTTGAAGGCAGCAGCTGCTGGTGAAAACTACGAGCACGAGAATATGTATCCTACCTTCGCAAAGGAAGCTCGTGAAGAAGGTTTTGACCACATTGCAAAGTTGTTCGAAGGCGTTGCAGCTATCGAGAAGGCCCACGAAGAGCGCTATCTCAAGCTCTTGGCTAACGTAGAGAACGGCTTGGTATTCTCCAAGGACGGAGATGTAATGTGGCAGTGCAGCAACTGTGGTCACTTGGTATTCGGAAAAGAAGCTCCCAAGGCTTGCCCCGTTTGTGCCCATCCTCAGGCTTACTTCCAGATCAAGGCTGAAAACTATTAATCCCTTGTAAATCTGAAGAAAACCCCTCCCTTAGTTTTAGGCGAGGGGTTTTTTTATGTCTTGTCTTTGAGGGGATAGATTCTTGATAGCTGATTTGGACGAAAAAAAAAACACTCGGCAGAACCGAGTGTTTTTCTGGGCGCTGAGAGGATCGAACTCCCGACATTTTGGGTGTAAACCAAACGCTCTCCCAGCTGAGCTAAGCACCCTTGATGTGTATAACTATATCAGGGTTTGAAAAAAATGTCAAGGAAAAAAATACTAAAAAATAAAATTTTTCATTATATTCTCAGTAAAAGAAGTAACAGCTGATTTGGACGAAAAAAAAACACTCGGCAGAACCGAGTGTTTTTCTGGGCGCTGAGAGGATCGAACTCCCGACATTTTGGGTGTAAACCAAACGCTCTCCCAGCTGAGCTAAGCGCCCCTGATGTATAATACTATATCAGAGGCAGAGAAAAATGTCAAGCCTTAAATCTATATTTTTACTCATCCATAGAATTAATTTCATCTACTGGAAACATATAGCTATCCTGCAACTTCAAGGAAATGAAGGGAATCTCTTCTATGCTGCTGGTAACAGGTATAGTAAAGGAATAAACTAAGGGTTGGTAGTTTTCGGCACGAATGGTGATGGTAAAGGGGAAATTCCGTGTTTCACCTGCTTTTTCGGCTGGCATGGGAGCTGGTTTAAAGGTAAAGCTTCCTTTAGCAGGCTTGTAGGTGAGGGTAGGATTTTCCCAAGATGCATCTTCCATGGGAACAAGTTTTCCGTCGGCAGTAAGCTCTACGGTAACTCCTGCTAGGGGTTCAAAGGTGTGGCCATCATGTACAGCACCCATAAATACAGGGAAATTAAAGGCTGGAACACTCTCCATGTGATTATCAATCTTTCTTTTTTCATGATAAGGACGCTTTGTGGAATTGACAATCCTCATTCCATCCATAATCATGGCATCGATGTCTGCCATAATCTGTCCGTTGAGGGCAAGACTTGCGTAGGTCATGCCACGTCCTGACACAACGTACTTGGGATGGATTCTGTTAAGCACATAGCAAATCGTATCCAGACGGCAATTTTCGCAGCTACAAGTTAAAAATGAATTCTTAGTCTCTGCAAATTCATCGTATAAAGCATTTGTGCGGTTTGTAATATATGATTCCATTACGTTCTGAACTTTCATGTTAAACCTCCGAAACTAGCAGGATATATTACCTCTATTATATTGGACATTAGGGAATCTGGCAATGATTTTAACATATTTTTCAGTATCTGTGCATCAAATAAAGGAGAATTCTTTACACAGAAACTCAAATTCATCTGAAATTTTATTGTATAATGCCATTTTTTGACATGATAGATATCAATGGGAAACGGGAGAAAAGAATTTGGTACTGCTCCAATGATACGGTCGTTTAGTTGACGCAGTGAGTCTAATGCCATCAAGTATGGCCACATCTACATCGGTCTTCATTTGGCTATTAATGATGTTCATAGTGTGATTTACTCCCCGTCCTGACACTATATATTTTGGGGGAATACGATTTAAAACATAACAAATGGTTTCAAGTCTACAGTTCTTGCAAGTACAACTAAGAGCGATGTTGCTGGAAGATAACAATTCTTCATACAATGCATTGGTTCGTTTGATAATGTATGATTCCAATATATTCTGCACTTTCAAGTTATACCTCCAAAACTAACCAAGTATACTATCTCTATTATATTCCATATCTAGAAATCTGGCAATGATTTTACATTCTTTCTCTTGAGATGAACAGGAATTATCCTGTTGACGAATTGCCACACGGATTTTCCGCAGGCTTCCAGTAAAGGATGCCACTGTCTGGCTGGAAAATACGGTGGAGCTTTGGGAGAAGGGTACTTCCTCGTCACAAATCCACAGGTCACTTTCAAAGGAAATCCGCTCAGGAATATCAATTAAAATGTGTTGGGATGGAATACCGAGCTTTTGGGCTAGGTTTTCCTCTGCTTCATGACGATTGTCCAGCTGCTCCAAAGCAGTGTGCATGGGGTTTGCTCCATCAAACTTGATTTCTGCAGCCACCTTGTACAATTGACGCTCCAGTACTCCTTGGGCCAGCACAATCTCCGGAAAGATTTTTTCCCCGTGATTGGTGGCAATGGACTGCAACAGCTGATGGATTCCCTGATCATCCTGCTGGTACAGCTCCTCTGGGTGAACAAGCTTTTTGGAAAGGGCTGCAAAAAGAGCCTTTTTCATCATGGCGGTGGCAATGCGCACTTGCTTGTGCCAGTACACGGAGCGATACATCAAGTACTTGGAAAAAAGGAGATTTTCCACAGAAAGGATGGCAGAAGAATCAAGCTGAATCCCACCCTGATGATGGGGCAAAATCTGGTCTAGGGTAAACTCCGTGTCCTGAATGCCGTAGGGAACACCGCAGTAATAGGCGTCACGGTTCAGGTAGTCCAGCTTGTCGGGATCTAGCACCCCAGACAGGAGCTTTCGGTAGAAAAGAGTCTCTTCATCCTGGGTGGGAATGGTGGTGTCGATAATGGCTGCCACCTGATGGGGATTTCCTCCCGCCTTACTGATACAGCGGGCTAAATCCTCCTTCAGCACAATGCGACCAGAAAGAACTTCATGCTCTTCTAGGGGCAGCTCCTTTAGGGAGTGGGTGTAGGGAAAGTGGCCAATGTCGTGGAAGAGGGCGGCGGCATACCAAGAGATTCTGCCACTGGGGGTAATCCAGTTCGCCCCCTGTTGCTCCAGACGCTGGAGTATACGTCGGGCAATTTCATAAACTCCCAGTGAGTGTCCTGCACGAGTGTGGACGGCTCCTGGATACACCAATTCCGTGGGCCCCAGCTGACGAATCCTACTGAGGCGAACAAAGTCCGCCGTGGTAAGAGCTTCTGCCAAGGCTTCTGGGAGGTAGATGTGCTTCCACAAGGGATCTCGAATTGCCCGATACTCCATCTTACTGACCGCCTCCACGGGTATAGGCTGCCAAACCACCAGCTTTAATGATGGTTCTGCTGCGCTGAGCCATAGTATTCTTTCCTACAATGGTCTTGGAGCCTGACTGACCAGTTACAGTAATGGCAAAGTCTTCTCCAGTTTCCATTGCGGCAGCAATATTGGTAATTTCGATGGTGTCACCTTCTTGGATGCCGTCGTAGTCGGCAGGATTTGCAAAGGTGATGGGGATAATGCCGTAGTTGATAAGGTTTGCCTGATGGATACGGGCAAAGGACTTAACCAATACTACCCGAACTCCCAGGTACATGGGGCCCAGAGCGGCGTGCTCACGGGATGAACCCTGACCGTAGTTTTCACCACCTACAACGATACAGCCAGCAAATCCATTCTTTTCGGCCTTGGCATAGAAGTTTTCATCAATGCGTTCAAAGGTGAACTTGGAGATTTCTGGAATATTGGAGCGGAAGGGAAGTACCTTTGTTCCAGCAGGCATAATGTCGTCGGTGGAAACATTGTCGGCAGCCTTCAGCAATACTGGCAGCTTGAGGCTTGCTTCAAATGATGGGGATGCAGGACAGGGCTTGATGTTGGGGCCACGAACAACTTCCACAGCCTCTGCTTCTGCCTGGGGGAGGGGAG
>JAZQSR010000095.1:0-14016 GCA_045630225.1 Treponema sp.
CAACAATCCCCAGAAATGTACTAAATAATCGGTAAAAGAGGCATATGCAGCTATTAAGCATAATGCAATTAGAACAATTCTACCAATATTTAGACTCTCCATAAGCATGCTTATATTCATTCCTAACCTTTCGCATGACTCGATTACAAGACAATAGAAGGTGGTAATAACATAAAGTACTGTTTTGAATTTCCCTCCTTTACGGGCACCAATTGCAACTCCCTTTTGAATTGCCATCATACGAATAAAGTTCATACAAAATTCACGATATAAAATCAATATGAAAATTATTCCAGGCATATATCCAGAAATTACGAGACAGCAAAATGTTGTAAGATGCACTAGTACATCAGCAAATGGATCGAAAAGTTTTCCAAAATCGCTCACTGCATTTGTTTTTCTTGCATAAAAACCATCAAGAAAATCCGTAAACTCCATGAAGGCAAGCAAGGGAAGCAAAATCCACACAGAAAGCTTTGGAGAGAACTTTGTCCAAACGGGCAAAAAATACAACAAGTAAAATACAGGGGACAAAACAATCCGTGACAACGTAAATTTATCTGCAATTTTCATAGAATTAGTATACCTGTTTGCTCTTTATTCTGTAAAGTACACCTACCCATTTTATGGATAGGCCTTAAAATCCTGGACGACGCTTATAGCAGACTCCACCTCATATCCTTGCATAATTTCAGATGAAATTACAACAGCTTTTTCAACAGCGGCCATAGAATCAGCCACACCTTGAAGAATAACTTGCTTATCAGTCACAATAGCCTTAAGGAAGCTAATATTTACCTTATGCTCAAAAATGAGCTTGTTCACCAAATGTTGAGCTTTTACCAGCTCTTCAATTTTTTTCTTGCCCGCATTTTCTTTTTCGTTTGTAACAAGATGATGACAAGTGTTGATAATTGTTTCTGTAGCGGAATCGATATCCAATAAACCTGTGTTGATTACAAGATGATAGTGAGCAGGATTTTCGTGATCAAGGTTAAAAAAACTCTTGTGAAACCCTGATCGGTTTGCATCACTTTCGGTAATACGTTGAGTTGCCTGTTTTTCATCCCAAGAAAATTCATTCATAAGACGTTGACGGCGAATAGTATCTTTGGCTACAAAACGTACAGACAGAAGGTTAGGTAAATCCTCCAAAATGGCAAAAGCACCTCGACCGATTAAAATACAATTCTGCTGTGAAGCTGCTTCTAAAACAGCTGTTTGCAAATAATCAAGATATTCATCTCTATCTTTTGTGAGAGAAGCAAAAAAACCAGGTTTCCGTTCATCATATTTCTTCAGTTTTTCTGCGGGGAACCCCAAATCTATAATTTTTTGTTCAATTGCCTGCCGACCAATGAATACATAATCCATTCGTTGAGCCAAAGCAGTGGCAATTTCATCTCCAAGAGCAGCAACTTGACGGGAAATGGTAATAATAGCCATAGAAAACCTCCAAATCTATAAAAAAACAAGGCAAAAAGGGCTCTTTTTTCCACAGAGACCCCCTTTGACAAAAGCCCTTGAGTTTTTTTATGAAAACTATAATCATAGGATAATCGCAAACTACCAGAATGTCAAAGAATTTATATTTTGATATTCGTATATGAGGATTTTGGTATGGAAGATTCTAAATTACAATGGCAGGCAGGGGAAAAGAAATTACTTTATTCGGCTCCCATTCTCACTGTTCAACAGCAGACAAGCACTGCTCCAGATGGTTCAAAAGGAAATTATATCGTAATAGATGCCCCTGACTGGGTGATTGTTATTCCTGTGTTGGAAAATCCTAGGAGGTTTGTCTTGGTGCGGCAATGGAGACATGGATCCCTGTCTTTGAGTACGGAGTTTCCAGGAGGAGTAATTGACCAGGGAGAAACACCTCCACAGGCAGCGGAACGAGAACTGTTGGAAGAAACAGGATATAAGGCAGGGAAACTGACTCATCTTGGAAGCATGAGTCCCAATCCGGCAATTTTTTCAAATCAAGTACATTGTTATGTAGCAGAAGACCTAGTTCCTACAGGGACACAGGACTTGGATAAAGATGAATTTGTAGAATATTTTACCCTTCCTGAAGATGAGGTCTATGCCATGATGGGAACCTCCGAATTTCCTCATGCACTGATGACTGCTGCAATGGATTTGTATCGAAATTACCTGAACAAGAAATAAAAAAAGAGGCTGTCTTGAATGAAGTTTTAAAAACTTCTCAGACAGCCTTTTGCTTAAGTTTTGAGTGAATAACTCAAATTATTTTTTTCCAAACACACTATACTCTTTTTGGGGGTCGTAGATGCCTTCTCGAACCTCACCGTCAATACTTGGAATACGAATCTTGATTTCTGGCTGGATTATATCGGGATTTGAGACATTATCCAATACGCCCTTATTAGCATTATACAAAATCTCCCACTTGAAAGGATCGTTGTACACGAAGGGTTTGGCAGCAATATTCCAGAAACAATCCTTTGTTTTTTTCCAGTCGTGGATGATGTAGTACTCAGGATAGGTTCCTTTGTTTTTAGCTGCGGCCAAAGCTTCTTGTTCTCGGCGCAATCGCTCAGCTTCCTCTTCTGCCAATCGTCGCTGCCGTTCCTCTTCTTCAAGACGTAAACGCTCTTCCTCTTGGAGACGGAGTCGTTCAGCCTCTTCTTCTTGAGCAATGCGTTTTCTTTCATCATCCAGCTCTTGCAAGCCAGCCAGAGCCTCCATAGATTGAAGGGCTAGTTGCTTTGCTTCAACATATTTTTCAGCAGAAAAGGCTACCTGGGCCTGTTCAACAAGGGACATACTTTCGTTGTACATTTCGGGGAAATGTTCATCGGCCTTGAGACTTCGGGCCCAAACCAAACGATTTCGAGCAACACGAATTTGGGTGTCAGCCTCGGAGCGGAGCAACATCATTTCCACATACTGGCGAGACAGCTCAGCATTTTCTTCGGCCTTGATGGTGTATTCCACAGCCAAATCATATTCACCAGAGTCAAAGGCATTTTGGGCCCGAACAGCATAGGCTTCTGCCAGCTTTTGATACTGGTTATCTGCATAACTAACAGCGGCAACTACAAATGGTACAAAGAAAAGTGCTGCAACAACGAGAAGCTTTTTCATCGTTCACCTCCCACAGTTTCAGCTTCTTCGGCAGGAAGTTCTTCTGCTGCACCAGTTTCTTGAACGGGCAGATCTTCTGTAGGAGTGGTCTCTGTAGCAGCTTCTTCTGAAGGAAGATTTTCTTTGACAGGCAATGCTTCTACAGGCACATCTTCTGGAATAACAGCATCCTCTGAAGGGGCGGCTTCATCTTCCTGCAAAGGAGCAATTTCATCGGCTTCCGCTGCAAGGGCTGCAGAGGCATCTATCTTCTTTTGAGCACGACGAATAGCTTCTTCAGCAGTGGCTCTTCGCACAAAAACCTCATCGTAAATGGCGGTAAAATCATTTGTAGCCTTTACGAAATTATCATAGGCACTTTCGTAATTTTTAAGAGTGAAAGCAGATTCAGCACTAGAAAGTACCCCTGTGGCGGCGGCGTATGCATCTTTGGCAGCCATGGCAGATTTAATGGAATCAGCTTTTTCCTTTGCTGCCAGAGCTCGTTCCCGCTGGGACTGACACAATGCCTCATAATTAGCAGCAAGGATGGAAAAATAAGCATCATAAGCAATTGTTGCTTGTTCATTGAGTTGGGCACCAGCAACACCTTCTGCATTCAATTTTTGAGCCTGATCTAAGGCTGTATCACCTTTTTGGAAATTTTCTGGATCAACATCCTGCAAACCAGCTGAAACAATTCTTTCCCGCATATCCATTGCTTGGGCAAGTTTTGCCAGTGCTAGATAAGAATCTCGCAAATTTTCAATTTGGCTACGATAATCTTCACTAGGATTTTCCTGCTGAGCTTTTAACAATGCCTCGTATTCAGCAGAAATTTTTGCAAATTCATCGGGGAACCGAGTATCGGCACCAACAGCTTCTGAAGCTTCCCGAGCAGCTGTTAGTTCAGCCATAAGACGTGCTGTATCAGCAGCAAGAAGAGCCGCTTGAGCTGCAGCCTCTTCGTCAACTCCAGACTCTTCCACAATAGCATCTGCAATTTCTTCAGTAACAGGAGCTACCACCTCTGGTTCAGCTTCTGGGGTGGAACTACATCCCGTAATCAACAGTATTAGGGACACGGAAACAATAAGAAATAAAAGCCGTACCTGCCTTATCACACTACCCTCCTCAAATGGACTTTCTCAATAACCGCTGGATTTTAGCGGCGTAAATTGCAAAAATCATTCATTACTGCAATCCACGTAAGTAAAATTATAGAATTGTAACAAAGATACAGTACATACTCCATTCAAGCAAGCAAAAACGAAACTAAATGAAAAAAAAATTAGATATAAAGTTACAAAAAGCATTTTTTTCTCAATTCCATGCTATAATTATAATAGGTGTATATGCACGATAACCCTTTAGACAGAATTTATGAGTTAATGAGGAGTAAAAATGGCAGAGGATTTTTCTTTTTCTATCGAAAAACAAATTGGTGTGATTTCTCATGGAAAGGGAGGCTGGCAGGTTGAATTAAATCTTGTTTCTTGGGGTGGCCGAGAAGCAAAATACGATATCCGCAGTTGGTCTCCAGACCATCAAAAAATGGGCAAGGGAATTACCATGACCCAGGAAGAGCTTAAAACCTTAGCTCAGATAATCAATTCCATGGAAAACTAAAAGGGAGTTTCTTGGTAGCACTCCAAAGGCTCGCCATTTTTTATGACGATGGAATAAAGAATGGTCTGAAGAATTGTTTCTTCAAGAGCAGTGCCACCAGTTCGTATTTCCATATCGCTTCGTGCCAGCAGGGCTAAAATTTGACTTACTTGGGAAAAACTCCACAATCGCCCTGCATTTTGGTATTGACTACGAGATTTTTTTGACACAAAGCCCTTTCCACGATAGTCTCCTTCTGAAGGAGAGGGATTTTCTCGTAGCAATAGGTGCCAAACTTGCAACCGACGGAAGCAATAAGTAAGACCAGCAATGAGTTGAATGCCAGAGGAATCTTTGGAAAGACGTAATTTTTGCAAAATTCCCAAAGCAGTGTCCAAGCGCAAGGACGGAGAGCGGCTACCTTCGCACAGGGAATCAAAGAGAGTAAAGGCCGTTTCTTCCCGATTGTGGGCCAGAATTTGTTCCACATCCTCCCCAGTAACCTTGTAGCCCGGTTGGAAGCAGAGGAAAAAACGGGAGCATTCCGATTTGAGGGCCTCTGTATTGTTTTCCACCATATCGAGAATTAACTCAATGGCATCGGAAGAAAGGGAAAAACCATTTTTTTTGAAATAATTTACCAGCCATTGTTCCTTGCGGTTTTCGAACATCTCCCAGAAAATCTGCTTGTTGGCCTTGGGAATCAGGGCTTCTAGTTTTTTGTCGCAGCTAATTTCATCAGAAACCAAAACAAGAATCGTCTGACTTTCTGAAGCTGACGCTATCCAAGAAGACAGCAACTCCAAATCTTCCTTTTTTTTAAGAAGCTCAGCTCCGTGGAAAACCACAAAACGTGCTGCCGAAAAAAGGGAATCGCTGAGCAGCAAATTCATTATTTGAGGAAATTTTGTTTCTGATGCGTAAAAAGAATGTTCATCCAAGAGTCCTGACTGCTTTCTGGCAGCCACACGAAGCTGGAGAATGGCTTCATTCCGCTCTCCAACTTCTGGCCCTGTAAACAAATACACTGGTGCTTGGCCCATCAATAATTCCTGATGATGCTAGAAAGAATACCTACGATATGAACGTCCTGACAATAGATGGGCTTAAACTCATCGTTTTCTGGCTCCAACCGCACACGATTGGATTCACGATAAAACCGCTTGAGAGTAATGGCATCATCCAACACCGCCACCACAATCTGTCCATTGTCAGCCATGTTACACTGATGAATAACAGCAATGTCTCCATCGAGGATTCCTGCATTGATCATGGAAGAGCCCTTAACATTGAGTGCAAAATAGGTTCCGTCATTTTTAACGAAGGGTTCTGCCAAATTCACGTATCCGTCATAGTTTTCTTCGGAAAGCAAGGGTTTTCCTGCAGCTACAGAGCCTAAAAGTGGCACACGAGTAACAGATGGAGGTGGTTCATAGCCTTCCTCATCCATAATAACTCGAACAGAACGAGAACGCTTGTCTGATTGAGAAAGATACCCTTTTTTTTGAAGAGCAGCAAAATGACACTGGATGGCACCTAACGAAATGTTAAAATGGCTAGCACACTCACGAATAGTGGGAGGACAACCATTTTCCATGGAGTAGGTACGAACAAAATTCAATATTTCCAGTTGCCGGCCGGTAAGCGCCTTCATAAGCTATTCTTCCTCAAATTTGTTTTCAAAAAGAGCGGCAATCGCAGCTACAGCGTCGGCAGCGTCACTTCCGTCAGCCTTCAATACAAGATTTGTATTATACCCAGCAGCCATGGTAATAACACCCATAATTGACTTAGCATTTACCGTGGTGTCGTTATTTTCCAGCAAAATTTCAGAAGAAAATTTGTTTGCAGTCTGGGCAATCAAAGAGGCGGGACGTGCATGAATCCCTGCACGATTGCGAACTGTCAAAATTTTCTCTACCATAAAAAACCCCCTGATGAAAAATTATATTTTTTAGTAAGAATCGTCACTACCATAATATGCAGCCTGAGCCGCACCAGTTTCTATCCACTTAAGGATATTTTGATTGAATTCCTTGGCTGAATAATACCCCATAGATTTGAGACGCTCATTCATGGCGGCTGTCTCAATGATGATGGGCAAGTTTCGACCAGGCTTCACGGGAATTTCCAAGAAAGGAATCTGGACACCGAGCAGCTCCTGGGTATGCTGCTCTGTACCAAGGCGGTCGTATACCTTGTCTGCCTTCCATTCTTCCAGTTTTACCACCAGCTGCACTTCTTTTTGCTCCCTAATGGAACCAACACCATAGAGCTGGGATATATTGATAATACCCAACCCACGAATCTCCATGTGGTGGCTTATCATCTGATTGGCACCTCGTCCCAGCAAGGTGTTTCCGTTTACACAACGGAGTTCCACCACGTCGTCAGCCACAAGACGGTGCCCTCGTTCTATGAGCTCCAAAGCAGTTTCACTTTTTCCAACACCGGAGCTACCAGTGAGAATAATGCCAACACCAAAAACCTCCACCAAAACTCCGTGAATACTTTTTCGTGAGGCAAAGATATCAGAAAAAACTCGCAAAAGTCGAGTTGAAAACTCCGTAGAATTGAGACTTGTCTGAAGAACTGAACAACAAGCTGCGTCTGCAATATCTAAAAACTTTTGAGGTGGCTCCAAGCTTCGGGTAAATACGCAACAAGGAAGCTCATACTCGAACAATCTCTCTATGGTGGTAGTATTTCCCTCTGCGGAAAGTTTATTCAGATAGGCTATTTCTCCACGGCCAAATAACTGCACTCGGTCATAGGCAAAAGAATCGTAAAAACCTGTAAGTGCCAATCCTGGGCGATTCAGGTCAGGAACAGTAATAGCACGTACCAGCCCTTTTCGGCCACAGAGACAGTTGAGATGAAGAGAATTGTGGGCTTTTAAGTCTAAATCTAAAAGATCTAACACCGTAAATTTTCTATCAGCCATGATTACCCTACTATACACACTACCATACATTTTTGCAAGGCAAGGTTATAAAAAAAGGGTACCTATCCACAAGCTGTTATAAACGCCTCTGGATAGTACCCTCCCCCCTATTCAAAGCAGAACATCAAAATAAACAACGAGACTCCTGCTCTAGAGTATATATGGAATTATTTCTTTTCTTGAATCTTTTCCTTTTCTTTGTGAACCTTCTGGTCAAGAATATCCATCATCTTGTTAAGTGCTGCGGCAAAGTCATAATCATCTGCGGAAACGTGAGCAACTGTTCCCCAGCGGAAATTAACGGAACAGTCAAAGATGAACTTCTTGTCTTCTTTTACCCGAAGAATAAAATCCACAATCAAATCTTCTGCATACTTTATTCTCTCAATCTTCTTGTTAATGAGATCGAGTTGATCCTGTTCAAAATCGAATCCAACTGCGTTTACTGATGTTGTCATAGAAAACCTCCCGGAGAATAAATTGATGAGGGAATACCAACATTTCCATGCTCGGTATCACCTACACTACTTTTATAGTATACACCCAGAATTGGAATTTGCAAAGTTTTTTTTCACTTTAAACTGGGATTTAGTGAAAGCCTCCTTTATGGTACAACCTGCTCTTGCTGAGATATGGAAATATGACTCCAAATTCGAGGATCTTCCTGTCCAAGACACCAAAATCCTACCGCCTTGATACCAGAATCAAAATAATTTTTGAGACGCACAGAAAGGGATTGCACGTCATCATAATAGCCAGTAACCGTTACTTCTGGAATTGTATAGCTAAAGGTGGGAATATGATCTTCCCGTGTGATCTGCTCTGGTGTAACGCTGTTTTCCCGCATGATTCGCTGGATACCAGAAAAATAAAAGGCCCGGTTCAAAGAAACATTTCCCCAAGTTCGACCATAAAATGGCAATCCCATTACCAGTTTTTCTCGGCCAATAGTTTCTAGTGAATGCTTGGCAATATTATTGCCCCAGTCGATGGAAGCAACAGGCCCTGGCTTACTGTTGGACCAATGCTCGTCGTAGGCCATGACAAAAACCTTATCTACCCATTGACTTAGACGCTTGTAGTCATATACGTCATTTTCTAAAGTTCGTATTCTGGCAGGAAGGGCTATGGAAAGCAGCTTGTGAGGAAGACGTTCCCGTAATTCCTTGATGAAGGAAGCAAAGGTTTCCACATCACGCTTAGGAACCAGTTCGAAGTCGATTTGCAAACCATCAAAGTTGGCTGTAGCTTTTACCAAGTCATCAATGAGCTTGCTCCGAGTAGCTCCATCTGGTACTAGGGCAAAATGAGTGAGGGAAGTACTATTGCATGCCACCACCAAGTGAATACGCCCCTGATAACCAGCTAATTTCTTAGGATTGGGCACTCCAATCAACTCTCCATAGGTGTTCAGTTCCGCACTGAAATAGCCTATATCAGTAATGGGATATTCTGGTTTTAAATAATCCTCGTTCTCTGCAACAAGATAAGCCCACACCTCAGAAAAATTGGTAGGCAGAGGCTCCACATGTGGAGCTTCTATGATGTAATGCTCCTCAATTTTATCACCACCAGTTTGTACTTCTACCATCTCTTCTGGAACAGGAGCTTCCATAGTTGCCGAAGGCCGAGAACCAGCTATGACACAATTCACAATAAATAAAATCAATGCCACAATGCAAACAATTTTTTTACCAACAGAAGAAGTTTTTCTTATCATATTAAGTTCCATCTACCTTTAAAATCCGATAACAGGATTTTTCATCATCAGCTGGAGAAAGACGAGGCTCCAGTTCCAGAATATGCTTCTCACAAGGCAACACCTCAGCAACGTCATGGGTTACATGAAGCAAGGTGGTAGTTCCTGTGGTGGCGATCGTTTCTAGCAAATGAAGGATGCGACTACGCTGATTTCCGTCCAGACCGTGACAAGGCTCGTCAAGAATCAGTAGCAGGGGACATTTTACTGCTGCCCGCAAAATCAAGATGGCCCGTTGCTCCCCGTAGGACAGGGAACTAAAGGACTCATGCCCCCGCCCCTGAAAGCCACCGATTTCTAGCCACCGCTCCACCGCCATTTGCTCCACCTGAGAACGCTGCTGGTACAGACCGATGCTGTCGTGAAAGCCAGAAAGCAATACTGCTTCTATGTCAGTCCCCCCAACCATGCGGTATTCCAGGTGTAAGCGATAGGAGACAATCCCCATCTTTTCCTTGAGTTCCCAGATAGTTTCTCCCGTGCCACGACGGCGGCCAAAGATGGACACATTATTGCAAAATACCTGCATGTTGTCTCCAGTAATCAGCTCCAGAAGAGTAGTTTTTCCCGAACCGTTGGGGCCACGTACCAGCCAATGTTCTCCAGCACGTACCTGCCAGTTTAACTTGTTCAACACCACCTTGTCACCCCAAGCCACCCGCACATCCTGCATATCTACCAAAATTTCTGGCTGATTTTGGGAAGCTTCTGATGTTTCTGGTGAAGAGTGATGGGAAAAAAGAGTTTGTTGGGAATGAAGTTCATGGAAGGTTGATTCAGCCTGATGACGAAGTGCTTGTTGTTGCTCCTTTCCTCCAGCTTCTTTTCCTCGAGTAACAAGCAGAGTTTTGTAATCCTGAATCTCTCCCTGAAAAGAAAGATTTCCTTCCGCAAATTCTGCCACGTGGGTAATACCAGAAGGAATTTCTTGAAATCCCTCCAAATCCACAGACTCCATAACAAGCATGATGACAGGAGCTTCATGAGACCTCATTTTTTCGGAAAAGAAATTCTTTAAGATGCCACTAGACTGAACATCAAGCCCCGCAAAGGGTTCTGACAAAATCAAGAGCTGGCAGGAAGAAAGGAGACTACGACACAAAAGCACCCGTCGCACCTCTCCCGTGGAAAGATATTTTACCCCACGATTCAGCACGGAAGCCACACCACACAGCTGCACCTGAGGCAACTGCTCCAGGGTTGCCACAGCTACAGGCTCAGGCAACACCTCGCACATAAAGCTGGCGGCAGTGCGGCCAATATCGATTCCCCCTTCAATAAAATCACCTTCGTCCCTATCCCGTTCCTCCTGAATCAGGGCCGCCGCTGTTTCCAAGGACACCAGCTGAGTCCTGTCAGAAAATCTATTAAAATACTGCCCCCCAGTACAATTATTCGAGCTGGGCCTAGTACATGTATCCTGGTTAACTGACTCTGGCCGAAACCTAGGTTTCCGAGCCTCTTCCCGTTGGTTCACCAAGGCCTGAATAAACTGCTCCTTGCCGCCACCACTTGGTCCTGTTACTAACCAAGTCTGTCCTTCCTGCAAGCTCCAAGAAAATGACTGAATCACCTCCTGATCTCTAGCCCACACACTACATCTTTCCACCGAAATAAAACGCTGCCCTTCCATGGGCTTTACTATACCACGGTATAGAAACTTTGTTTAGCCTTAAAAAAATTTCTTTTTTTTAAATTTTTTTTGTTTCCCCCTTGATTAAATCTTTTTGATATGCTATTGTATTCAAACCGAGCCGGCGTGGTGGAATGGTAGACACGATAGACTCAAAATCTATTGCGGGCGACTGCGTAAGAGTTCAAGTCTCTTCGCCGGTATTCTCAAGGAGTTGCAAAAGCAACTCCTTTTTTTGTTTAAACAGCTTTTTAGCTACATTTACTCGCGTAGGTCTCTTGTATTCCTATTGACTTAGTAGGAAAAGGAAAGTACAATCACACCCAATAATACACTGATAGGAGGCCACCATGGCAAAGATTTATACATCCGCAGATCAGCTTATTGGGAGAACTCCCCTGCTGGAACTGACCCGACTCCAAAAGCAGCTGGGACTGGAAGCTCGTATTCTTGCAAAGCTGGAGCTTTTTAATCCAGCTGGTTCTGTGAAAGACAGAATTGGCAAAGCTATGATTGATGCTGCAGAAGCAGCTGGAACACTGAAGCCTGGGGCCACCATCATTGAGCCCACTTCCGGCAACACTGGCATTGGACTGGCCGCTGTAGCTGCAGCCCGTGGCTACAAGCTAATTCTTGTTATGCCAGAAACCATGTCTGTGGAACGACGTCTTTTGGCTCAGGCCTACGGTGCCCAGCTGGAGCTTACAGAAGGAGCCAAGGGCATGAAGGGGGCCATTGAGCGGGCAAAGGAGCTGGCAGAACAAATCCCCAATAGCTTTATTCCCGGTCAGTTTGAAAACCCTGCCAATCCTCAGGTACACCGTGAAACAACAGGCCCTGAAATCTATCAAGACACAGATGGAGCCGTTGATTTATTTGTAGCAGGAATAGGAACTGGTGGAACCATTACTGGCGTAGGACAGTACCTGAAGGAAAAAATTCCTGGAGTGCAGGTGGTAGCAGTGGAGCCCACTGATTCACCAGTGCTTTCCAAGGGAATGGCAGGAGCCCACAAAATCCAAGGCATTGGAGCAGGCTTTGTTCCCCAGGTGCTGGATACAAAGGTTTACGACGAAATCATTACGGTAGCCAACGAGGATGCCTTTGAAACAGGTCGCTTGTTAGGTAAGAGCGAGGGCGTGTTGGTGGGTATTTCCTCTGGTGCAGCCCTGTGGGCAGCAATTCGACTTGCTCGCCGTGCAGAAAACAAGGGCAAGACTATTGTAGCCCTCCTTCCCGACACAGGAGAGCGCTATCTTTCCACTCCCCTGTTTAGCGAATAGCCTGACGAATAATTTTTTCTAAAAACACATACTCATTCCACCTTCGTTACGACGGAATTGTACTGCTTCTTCCATGGCCTCTGCTCCAATCACTGGGGTGGAGGCCATGTCTGCAATGGTACGGGCTATCTTGAGACAGCTGGCAACAGCCCGAGGAGAAAAGCCCTCCTGCTGAACAGCTCTACTAAGAACCTGCTGGGCGGAGGCAGTATATTGGCAGATTTCAGTGATTTCCTCTGGCAAAAGTTGGGCGTTAGGCTTTCCCTGCCGTTGCCTCTGGATTGCCACCGCCTGCTTGATAGCTGGTCGCAATTCCGCCGTAGTCTTGTATTCGGTATTTCCTTCCTCCGGCACAAACACCGGAACACGAATATCCATTCTATCTAGCAAGGGTGCGGAGAATTTTCGCCAGAATTGCTCCACGGACTTAATGCTACACAGACACATTTTTCCCGGTACCCCAAAGTTACCGCAGGGACAGGGATTTGTGGCCACTAAGAGCTGGAATCTACAGGGATAACAGGTGCTCCTTCCAGCCCTAGTTAAAGTAACTTGACCTGTTTCCAGGGGTACTCTCAGAGCCTGCAAGACGGAGGTTTTGAACTCGGAGGCTTCATCAAGGAAAAGCACCCCATTGTGAGCCAAGGAAATTTCTCCTGGCCTGCAGTGGTAGCCTCCACCTACCATGCCCTCCAAGCTAGCACTTTGATGAGGCATACGGAAGGGCGGCTCCCGTAGCAAGGACTGGTTCTGGGGCAAAAGTCCCGTCAAGCTATAAATCCGAGTTACAGGCTGGGCTTCTCCCCAGGTAAGCAGGGGTAAAAGGCCAGGGATTTTTTGCAGGGCAAGGGTTTTTCCACAGCCAGGAGGACCAAAGGCCAAAAGATTATGGCCTCCCGCAGCGGCAATTTGCAGGCCCCGCACCAACTGGGGCTGCCCACGAACATCAGCTAGCTCAAACTCTGGACTTACATCAAGAAATTCTACCTCATCCTGCCGCCGATATTCCATCACGCAGGCGACCTCCTTTTCCCAAGCAGAATAGGACAAAAGACCTGCAAAGGCCTGCTTTAAGTCAGTAGCGGCAAAAACCTTCATGCCAGATACAGAGCGAGCCTCCTGAGCATTGTCAGCAGGCACAATACAACAACTAATCCCCTGCTCCCGAGCAGTAGCGGCGGCAGCATTCACTCCACGAACAGCCCTAACCCTGCCAGAAAGCTCTAGCTCTCCCATAATCAGACAACGTCCCTCTGGCACAGAACCTGCTTCTGCCGCCTCCGCCAGCACCGCCAAGGCAATGGCCAAGTCAAAGCCCGCCCCTTCCTTCTTCAAGTCTGCGGGGGAAAGGCTAATGATAATTCGCTCCGGGGGAAACTGAAAGCCAGAATTCAGTAATGCGGACCGCATCCGCTCCCGAGATTCCCGTACCGCACCGTCTGCCAAACCCACCATGTCTACACCGGGAATACCGCGGCGTAAATCCACCTCAACGGTAACAATGGCACCTTCATAGCCAAAGGGAGAAAAACTGAAAATCTGCATTGTATCTTGTCCTTGAAAAAAATTAGAAGGCATGCTTGGCAAAGAAGAAGGAGGATTTAAGTCACCAAAGGGGGGAAAGTATTCGGGACTTTAGAACCAAGCATCCTTCTATATTTATTATTAGCGTGAACTTTAAAAAAACTGCGTTTTT
>JAZQSR010000096.1:0-11751 GCA_045630225.1 Treponema sp.
AAAATATCATCTTTGTATTTTGCAGAGAAATTTTTCATATTTTTGCAAAACTCTTCATTTAAAGCTTTTCCACTTTTAATTTCAAAAAGTGTAAATTTTCCTTCTTTCTTCATTATCAAATCAATTTCTAGGCCGTTGGAATTTCTATAAAAAAATAGATTTGGTTCTAATCCTAGATTTAATCTGGTTTTTAAGGCTTCAGTAACCACCAGATTCTCAAAAATACTTCCTAACAAAGGATCTCTGAGCATTTGACTTGGAGTTTCAATTCCTAATAAATATGAAACCAGTCCTGTATCACAGAAATATATTTTAGGAGTTTTTACAACTTGGCTCGTACGATTTTTATACCACGGTTTTAATGTGTAAATTATATGAGAAGCTTCTAAAATTGAAAGCCATGAACCAATTGTTACACTTGAAATCCCCACCTCAGTAGCTAATGCAGAATTATTGACAAGTTGCCCGGTACGCCCCGCTAATAATCGCAAAAATTTTTCAAATCGAATTAAATCATGAACTGCCGCAATTTGAACTATATCACGTTCAAGATATGTATTGACATAATTTTTGTAATATTCAAAAGGAGAATGACCTGGTTCAGAATACAAAAATGGCATAAAACCAGAAACCAGCTGGGTATCTCTGTCTAACTTTATATTTGCAGAATATAATTCCGAAATTGAAAGTGGTAACATTTGAACTATTGCTGTTCTTCCTGCCAAAGACTGAGAAATAGATGATTTCAGAGAGATTTGTTGGCTACCAGTAATTAAATATTGCCCCTTCTTTTGATTTTTATCGATTCTAACTTGGACAGTACTCAATAGTTCTGGAACTCTTTGAATTTCATCTATAATAACAGGTTCTGGAAATTTAACGAAAAATTCTTCTGGATCATTTTTTGCCAAAGAGCGAACATTCATATCCTCAAGATTTGCATATGAAAAATTTGGAAAAAGATTTTTAGCCAAAGTTGTTTTTCCACATTGACGAGGGCCAAAAATTGTTACAGAAAAATATTCATCCATCAATGACAATACATGATTTTCAATCGTTCTCTTCAACATAACTATATTATATATTAAAACGAATTTACGGAGATTTCAAGTGATACTTTAAATCTCCGTAAATTTTCATAATCAATCAAAGTGGCTGCAAAACATACTGCTATTTGTATAATTGCTATTTTCAGGACAAAGAAGAAGGATTTTACCGCTTTTACTTTTTATTTTCCCATGTTATAATCTGGCTATGTTACATTTTAAGCAATGGCATGAAGACACCATATTTTATCGTGAGATGCAGCCTTATTTTGGTCAGTGTGACCGTTTCCAAAGATTGAACTTGTCAGAATTGTTGCTGGCAACCTCTGATTCAGCGGTGGAAGATTATCACCAGCGAGGCATGACCTACAATGTGCTGAAGGACAATAATTTTGCCATCCTTGTTTCTCGAGTCAGCTTGAGAATTCACAGTCATCCCAAGACAAACCAGCCCTTTAGGATAAAGACCTGGGAAGAAGCTCCCGCAGGGCTTCAGCTTACTCGTCGTTACGAGATTTTTGACATGCATGACAAGCATCTTGTTTCTGGCAGCAGCACTTGGGTAGTGATAAATCTAGAAAAACGTCGAATCATTCGTCCCACAGATTTTACCCTGAGAGAAGCTCCAACCTTCACTACAGAATTCTGCGGTTTGCCCTGCGGAAAAATCATCGCCAAGGAAAACATGACGGTGGTGGACGAGCGAACCATCCATTTCAGCGACATTGATGCCAACGGCCACATGAGCAACGCCCGCTACGGAGCCTACATCATGGACTGTCTGCCTCCAGAGTTCCAGCAGAAAGACATTAAGGATTTCCGCATCAACTATGCCCACGAGGCAAAGGAAGGAGATAAGCTCCAGCTTTTGGCAGATTTTTCTAATCCTGCAATCCTTCATATTTCTGGCGTAACCCCAGAAGGAACCTGCTTTGAAAGTGAGCTGTACTATTAATTCCAGCTCCCATAACAGGCTCAGACGATTGTCTTAACAACCAAAGATTTCTTGTCGGTGTAATGCACCTAACACAGCCAGTTGTTCCTGCAAGGGCAGCTGGCTGTTTATTTTTCCTTCATCAAGTTTATCAGCTAAATCGATGGTAAACCTGTTCATGGAAAAATGCTGGTACACCATCACCTGATTCCACTGTGGCAAAAAATCTTGTGATACTGAATCAGCTTGCCCCTCACCCGTCAACTCAACACCGTAGCTTTTAGCCAGCTGGTTACGATAGTCCAAGAACAAGCCCCTTCCCTTGAGCTCTGCGTACCCCACCAGCCACAGTTGACAGCCACACCAACCAGAGCCATCTTTTTTTTCCTCACCACTGGCATTCTTGCCACTGGCAGGAATGACACTGGAACCAGGAGCAGAACATAAAACCTGATGAAGTTGGGCTGTTTTTTGAGCCATCCACAGCTGGCTTTCTTGTATCAAGTGAGTGATTTCTGGATTTCCGTTTTTTAACAACTGACGTAGATGGGCCGTTTTTGCCGTATGAACGGGGGTTTTATTCAATATAATAGTATTCTTTCGAAAATCAATGGCAAATTCAGGATTACGAGAAAAAAAGCCCGCTGCAATCTTTCCCGCCTGCCCCACCAAATACCGCTGGTTACGCTGAAGCTGCTCGTCTTTACCAGGATTGTCCCCAATCACAATGAGCTTGATATCAGTCTCTTGTGTCACTTCATCCAGTGCATGATTGTACACCACTCCAGTTTCCACAGGATACTCTGGTGTATCCTTACTGGCAGCAGCCTTTTGGAGGGGTTCCAATTCAGTAGCAAAGGCCTCATTCCATTGGTGGCATTGCTCCTTAAAATCCCTCCTAAAATCAGTAAAAAACTGCCATTGTGTTTCAGTCATGATAAAACTCCTTTTCCCCTAGCCTCATGAGGAAGTTCCATTCCCGAGGAAGTTTCCCGAGGCAAAAAATAAAGGCCTCCTTCCATGGAAATCCACAGCAGGAGACCTTTTCAAAAAATTTTCACTGAAAATCTTTCTTCTTGCTCACCTTATTTTTCGTTCAAAACCTTTTCTGCAGCAACAGAATCGGTAATGCGATAGGTTACTTTTACAGGCTCGTCGGGGAATTTTTCCTGATCAGCCTTACCTACAGAGAAGAAGGCCATAACACCGTCGGAGTTAGAAAAACCTTCGGGAGCAGTGAAAGAAGCTACATTGGAACCGTTGATGTACAGGGCATAATCCTTGTCACCACTTCGTTCAATCTTCAGCTTGTTTACACTGTCATAACCACCCTTAATTGCAGAAGACTCATAGCGATAGGCAGTGTTTTCCCCATGATTTTCTACTAAGTCAATGTAGGTGCTCCCACGACAGGCATAGGCACTAAACTGACCAGCAGTGGTAATTTCAAACCGCAAGTAATCTGCAAGCCAACCTTCATCATCAGCAGTATAACCGAAAACAAAGCCAAAACCACTCTGCTCATAACCACCAGCCTTCTTGAACTCACCTTCTACCATGGAAAACTGGCCA
This sequence comes from Treponema sp., assembly GCA_045630225.1. GTDB lineage: Bacteria > Spirochaetota > Spirochaetia > Treponematales > Treponemataceae > Treponema_F. The sequence goes on from JAZQSR010000096.1 coordinate 3,553, forward strand.
ATTTCAGGAGTGGTAAAGAAATAGCCATGCTGGTCAGCATCAGCAAATACATTCTCAAACCATTCACTAGAATCGGTAGAAACAAGAACAGTTTCCGCAACTTCAACTGGTTCCTCTGCAACAGGAGCAGGTTCTTCTACAACCTCAGAACTCTTACAGGAAAAAGCAAATACTGTTACCAAAAGAATAGTGGCGATGGTAACAAGACGCAAAAAATTATTCTTCATAAAAACTCCACAAAAAGAGAATGCTTCATTTTATCACAGGTTTTCTATGATTGCAAGAATAGATTGAAAACTAGCATCCCTTCCAAGGCAGGAAAAGCCTTGCCCTCCATCCCCCTTTTTCAGTAAAATAGCCCTTACCCGCTGGCCCTTGAGCCACTTTCTGCGGGCGGAGTCAGTGTGACTCTAGTGAGGAGTATTTTTTTTTATGGAATTTACACAAGAAAGCATTGATGCCCTGGTGGTAAACGAGGTAGACATCATGAAGCGGATTGCCGAAGAGCTGGGAATCCGTATGCAACAAGTGAGTGCCGTTATTTCCCTTGTAAACGAGGGCTGTACCATTCCCTTTATTTCCCGCTACCGAAAGGAAGCCCACGGTTCATTGGATGAAGTACAGGTTCGTGATTCAGATCACCTTTTCAAAAGCTACTCAAATCTCGAAACTCGTCGTCTTGAAATTGTAAAAGGTATTTTTGCCCAAAATAAATTGACAGATTCCCTCTATGAAGCTGCCATGTCTGCAAAGACCCTCACAGAGCTGGAGGACTTGTGGGCTCCCTTCAAGAAAAAGAAGAAGACACGAGGAATGGTGGCCATTGAAAAGGGCTTAGACCCCTTGGCAGATGCCATGCTTCAGCTGGATAAGGCTGGAATCGAAGCAAAGGCCGCAGAGTTCGTGGTGGAAAACACTGAAAATCCAGAGCTTTCCGTAGTCTCTGTTGCCGATGCCCTCGCTGGAGCCCAGGACATCTTGGCAGAACGCACTGCCCAGGACAGCGAAAATCGTGCCGATGTTCGTGGCTATTATCTTCGCACAGGAAAAATCGTGGTAAAGGGAATTGGTGGCGAGGAAGAAGCCAAGGTTTCCGTATACCAGATGTACTGGGATTATGAAGAAGCCCTGAACCAGATTAAGCCCCACCGTATTTTGGCCATTAACCGTGGTGAACGTGAGGGAAAGCTGGAAGTTACTCTGAGCGTAGATGTGGACGGCGCCATCGATGTATTGAAGCACAAGTATGTTATCAATAATAGCTACCACGGAGAAGCCATTGAAGACGGCCTTGTTCGCCTTCTTTCTCCCGCCGTTCTCCGTGAAATCCGTGGCGACCAGACTGACGAAGCCGACCACCACGGTATCAGCATTTTCAGCGAAAACCTGAAAAACCTGTTGATGCAGCAGCCCATCAAGGGAACACGTGTTCTTGGAGTGGACCCTGGTATCCGCACTGGTACAAAGTGTGCCGCCTTGGATGAAACTGGTAAATTCCTGGGAGACTTTGTTATCAAGCAGGTAACAGACCCCGACGGTTCCGCCGCTGCCATCCGCAGAGCCATTCTCCAGCACAAGATTCAGCTGGTGGCTGTAGGTAACGGAACAGGAACTCGTGAGGTACAGGAAATTGTAGCCAAGGTAATCAGCGAGAATTTCCCCGAGGTATTGTACACCGTGGTAGACGAAGACGGAGCCTCCGTCTATTCTGCCAGTGATATTGCCCGAGAAGAATTCCCCGACTTGGACTTGACCATCCGTGGAGCTATTTCTATTGGTCGCCGTCTCCAGGACCCCTTGGCTGAGTTGGTAAAAATCGACCCTAAATCCATTGGTGTTGGTCTGTATCAGCACGACGTAAACCAGAAAAAGCTTTCTGAAATGCTGGATGAGGTCGTTGGTTCTGTAGTAAACAACGTAGGTGTAAACTTGAACACCGCTTCCTATTCCTTGCTGAAATATGTTTCTGGCATCAACGGCTCTTTGGCCAAAAAGATTGTAGCCTATCGTGATGAGCACGGAAAGATTACGAGCCGACAGGAATTGATGAAAATCTCAGGCATGGGAGCCAAAACCTTTGAGCAGTGTGCTGGATTCTTGAAGATTCCCGAAAGCTCAGACCCACTGGACAACACCTGGGTTCACCCCGAAAACTACCAGGCAGCACGAGAGGTGCTTCCCTTGGTACAGAAGAAGGAAGAACTTTCTGCCAGCCTGAAAAAGGAGCTGAAGGAAAAGTACAGCTTAGGGGATCAAACCGTAAGCGATATTATAGAAGAATTGCAAAAGCCCAACCGTGACCCCCGTGACGGTTATCCCAAGCCCATTATGCAGAAGGGTGTTGTTACCTTTGAAGACCTGAAGGAAGGCATGAAGGTAACAGGAAAAATCAAGAACGTGGTTGACTTTGGTGCCTTTGTGGACTTGGGTCTGAAAGAAACGGCTCTGGTTCACATTTCCGAGCTCAGTGACAGCTTCGTTTCCGACCCTATGGAAGTGGTAAAGGTTGGTGACATCAAGGAATGTACCATCATCGGCCTTGACCAAGATCGCCGCCGCATTAGCCTTTCTCTCAAAAGCGATGCCGCCTCTCGTGTAGGACAAGGTGGTCGCCCCGCAGCATCAGCTGAAGGCAACGGAGATGCCCCCCGTAAGGTTGTCCGTGCCGTTCGTGTGGGAGTAAAAACTGAGGGCGGAAATCCTCGTCCTAACCGCCCAGAAGGTGGCCGCCCAAATACCCGTGGTGGACAAGACCGAGGAGACCGCAACAGAAACAGCGGTAGCGATGACGGCATGAGCTACAATCCCTTTGCCGCATTGTTAAATAAAAAGAAGTAATTACTTCTCCCTAAAACAAGGGTAATCCAACTGAAAACAAGCCACTGTATCCTGTTACAATAATTCAAGTTACAGGATTCAGTGGTTTTTTATTGTCACTACTTCTACACATCAGCATGGCATCCTCATTTTACAAGAAATCTATTCCCCTTCCTCCAATATAATTTGACAAGGCTACCGAATCATGGTGTAATGTTTAGATAGAAAAGATATTCTATCTGGAGGAACGAATGAAAAAGATTCATCGAATCTTGCAAGGATTGTCCTTTGCCCTAGTTGTTCTGGTACTATTTGGTTGTACCAGTGTCAAACCAGTCCCCTATGAAGAAGGGAAGGAATACCAGCTGGTGGTTATTCACACCAACGACCATCACGGAACCGTTTTGGCCAAGGATGGAGTTGCAGGCTTGGCAGAACGAGCCACCTATATCAAGGCCATGAAGGCTGCCCATGAAAACCTGCTGATTTTGGACGCTGGAGACATCAACACGGGAACAGCTATTTCAAACATGTTCCAGGCAGAGCCTGACATCAAGGCTTACAACATGATGGGCTATCAAGCAGTAACCTTGGGCAACCACGAGTTTGACGGTACTACAGAAAAATTACTGGCTCAGATGGAAATGTCTCAATTCCCCTGGCTTTCTGCAAACATCGTAACTTCAAAGGGAAACCCTTTTGCAACTCCTTACATCATCAAGGATTACGAAGGATTTAGAGTGGGAATTCTTGGACTAACCACCCTCCGCACCCAGCAAACAGCCTCTCCAGACAAGAGCTTGACTTTTAAAGATGAAATCCAAGTTGCACAGGAATATGTAGACATTCTCAAAAACAAGGAATTGGTGGATGTGGTAATTGTTCTGGGGCACCTCGGTTCCGTGAGAGAAGCAGAAGACCAGAATACCTCCCTGGATTTGGCAGAAGCAGTAGACGGCATTGACTTGATTATTGACGGCCACTCCCACACTAAGTTTGAGGAGCCGCTTTACATCAAGGATACAGCCATTGTTTCCGCCAATGAATGGGGAAAATTTATGGGAGAAGGAATCCTTACCATTGTAGATGGCGACGTAATGGACTTTAGCTGGAAGCCCGTGGCCATTACCACAGACGCATTCCCTCCCGACCAAGAAATGGTAAACCTACTGCAACCCTATGTGGACGAAGCAAATGCAAGTCTTCAGGATGTAGTGATGACTACCACCGCCCCCTTTGAATTTGGCAATCGTCTGAGTCGCTACCAAGAAACCTCTGTAGGAAATCTTACCTGTGACGCAATCGTTCACTACCTGCAATCCACCGGTGTTACTGTGGACTTTGCCTTTATGAACGGTGGTGGTGTTCGTGCAGCCCTTCCTGCAGGCCAGGTTACAAAGGAACACATCATGACCATGCTGCCCTTTGAAAACTACGTCTACGTTATCAGCATCAAGGGTTCAGACCTTATTGAATTCTTTGACTTTGTGGCCACCATTCCCCAGGGAGCAGGAGCCTTTGCCCAGGTTTCCAAGGAAGCCCGCTATACCCTCACCTACGACGAAAACAAAACTGGCACCATCAGCAATCTCACCATCGGTGGCCAGCCCATTGATCCCGACAAAACATATCGCATGGCCACCAACGACTATCTTGCCAGTGGTGGAGATGGGTACACAGTGCTAACACGGAACTTTGAAAGCTTCAATACTTCCATGTTGCTCAGTGATGTGGTTATTCAGTATGTCCAAACCTTGAACCAGCCAGTGGAACCAATTATTGATGGCCGCTTGACTGTGATAAATGGAGTTACCCCCTAAGCTATGTCTCCCTTGACATTGCTAGGCCCTTCGGTTTACTATTATTGTAATGACTGAAATAAGACTTCATTTGCATCATCATCTTTTCTCCGCTTAAAAAGCCTGAAGGGTGTTGGTGTTGTTGTATCTTATATGACAGGCCGCTTGCCTTGGGCAGGTGGCCTTTTATTTTATCTATTTCGTTTAGTTGTCCTTGCAAAACTCAAAACTATGCAAGAAGCAACCACAGGGAGGATCCTATGGACAAATTGAAAATCCTTCTGCCAAAGGGTAGGATTTATGAGAATGTTGTAAGCCTGTTTAGCGGGGCTGGAATTACCATCAAGCTTCCAGACAGAGCCTATCGTCCCACTGTAAATCAGGATGACTTGGAAGCAAAGGTTATGAAGCCCCAGAACATCGGCAAGCTGCTGGAGCTGGGAGCCCATGACGTGGGATTCACTGGTCGTGACTGGATTGAAGAAACTGGCGCCGACGTAGAGGAAATCATGGACTTGGGCTTTGACAAGGTGCGCATCGTTGCAGCCGTTCCCAACGAAATTGATGATACAGCCCTAGCTTCCCGCCGCATTATCGTTGCCACAGAATACGAAAAGATTGCCAGTCGCTGGTTGGAACAGCAAAAGATGAATTCACTGGTGGTGCGAACCTACGGTGCTACAGAGGTATTCCCTCCCGATGATGCCGACATGATTATTGACAATACCGCCACTGGCCGCACCTTGGTGGAAAACGGCTTGCGGATTGTGGATACCATCATGACAAGCTCCACCCGTATGTTTGCCTCCAAGGAAGCCATGGCAAATCCCGACAAAAAGAAGAAAATCATGGAGCTGAAAATGCTCTTTGAAGCTGTTCTTGATGCTCGAGACAGAGTTATGCTGGAAATGAACGTTACAAAACTAAAGTTCCAGGACTTGGTTACTGGTCTTCCTTCCATGAGAAGCCCCACCGTGGCTCCCCTCTACGGCGATGACGGTTATGCCATTAAGATTGCAGTAAAGAAAAGCGAAGTTCCCAACCTCCTGCCTAAGCTCAAGGCTCTGGGAGCCACCGACATTCTTGAGTACGAGCTGAGAAAGGTTCTTTCATAAGGAGTTCACATGAGCACACCACGTATAGCCAGCCTTACCAGAAAAACTGCAGAAACGGAAATCACCTTGGAAATAAATCTTGATGGAAGTGGAATCTATCAGGTGGATTGTCCCATCGGCTTTTTAGGTCACATGCTCCACGCCTTTTGCAAGCACGGTCTTTTTGACCTAAAGGGAAGCCTAAAGGGTGACTTAGAGGTGGATCAGCACCACTTGGTGGAAGACACTGGTATTGTGCTGGGACAAATCTTTGGTCAGGCACTGGGAGATTGTGCTGGTATTTTCCGCTGTGGCTCCTGCCTCTATCCCATGGACGAAACCCTCTGCCGTGCTGCCGTGGATTTTGGAGGACGTGGCTACCTAGTGTGCCAGCCAGAGCTCAGCAACATTCCCCTAGTTTCCATTGGAATGAATGGCCAAAGTTCCAGCTTCCAAACAGATACCTTTGTGGATTTTTGGCAGGCCTTTGTTATGGGAGCCAAGTGCAACCTACATCTTGATACATTGCGGGGACGTAGCGACCATCACAAGATGGAGGGATTGTTCAAGGCAGCAGCCAGAGCCCTCCGTGATGCCATTACCCTAGACCCTCGTCGTCAAGGTGCTGTTCCATCCACAAAAGGAGTGATTGTATGAGATATTTTCAGTGTGATTATGCAGAAGGCTGTTGTCCCGAAATCCTTACAGCCTTAACCCAGACAAATTTTCAGCAAACAGTGGGCTACGGAGAGGATGAATTCTGTGCCCAGGCAGCAGAGCTCATCAAGGATGCCTGCGGAACACCTCAGGCAGCGGTACATTTTTTGGTAGGGGGCACCCAGGCAAACCTCACCGTCATTGACTCAGTGCTACGAAGCCATCAGGGTGTTGTTTCTGCAGCAGGAGGCCACATTGCCGTTCACGAAACGGGAGCCATAGAAGCCTGCGGTCACAAGGTACTGCCCCTTCCCTCTGAGGACGGAAAGATTTCCGCCTGCCAGATTCAGGATTTGTGCCGAGCCCACTACGCCGACGAAAGCTTTGAGCATACTGTTCAGCCTGGCATGGTGTATATTTCCTTCTCCACAGAATCAGGCTTGCTCTATTCCAAGGCAGAGCTAGAAGCTATTTCCGCTGTGTGCAAGGAATATAACTTGCCCCTCTACATCGATGGAGCTCGCTTAGGCTATGGACTGGCTTCTCCTAAAAATGATTGCAGCTTGCAGGACATTGCCCGCCTTGCAGATATCTTCTACATTGGAGGCACAAAGCAGGGAGCCTTGTTCGGAGAGGCCGTGGTGATTACCAATCCGAACCTACAAAAGGATTTCCGCTATTTTATCAAGCAAAAGGGCGGAATGCTGGCAAAGGGACGTCTTTTGGGAATCCAGTTCAAGACCTTGTTTACTGACAACCTCTATTTTAACCTGGCAAAAAAGACGGTGGAGCAGGCTCTGTTGATTCGTGAAGCCTTCCAGAAAAAGGGCATTTCCTTTTTCTTTGATTCTTACACCAACCAGCAGTTCCCCATTCTCACTGCTAGCCAACGAGAATATTTTGCCCCCAAGTACAAGACCAGCTTCTGGCAGCCCCTAGATGAGGATAAGGCCGTGGTTCGCTTTTGTACCAGCTGGGCCACCAACGACGCCGCCGTTGCCGAGCTTGTAGCCGACATAGAGCGGATGTAAGGGATTTTGTTTCAGGAATTGTTCTAGTTTCAAGATTTTCTTGACTTTCCCTATACCCCAGACTATAATTGGAGGGTATAAAATTAAAATAAGGAGTTGATTATGGATACAGAATTGCAGACTACTCAGCAAGTACCAGCAACCAATGCAGGTTCCACTAAGACAGGCTCACCCAAAAGTCGGTTGGTAGCTTTTCTCTTGTGTACCTTTGCAGGTTTTGTAGGAGCTCATAATTTTTATGTGGGGCGTACCGTACGTGGTATAATCCAGCTTGTCCTGATGATAGGTGGATTTATCCTGTATGGCGTTGCGATTGTAACACTGGCAACCCTGTCAACAAAAGTTGACAACGGAGCAGATGAGGAAATAGCTCTTATAGTAGGAATACTATCAAGCCTGGTACCTGTTCTAGTTGGAGCCATGTGGATCTTTATCGACTGGATTATGGTTTTGGCAGGAGCATTCAAGGACAAGAATAAGCGCCCTTTGAAGAACTGGTCCATAAACGACTAATCAAGCTTACAAACAATTATAATGGGCTGATTGAGCAGTTATCACTTCTCAATCAGCCCTTTTTTCTGTTACAGACTCCAGCAAGTTCTCGGACACTGGAACCCTGGGCTTAATCAGAAACTTGTAGAACAGTCCCTTACCAACCTAAACTATGGCTCTATTTTCCATTGTTGTAAAAAGTCTATTTTTACGTAATCGCCGAGATTAAAAACTTCAGAATCATTTGAAGATTTATCAACTATCAGTATGCCATTTTTTGTTTTGTCTGTTCCAACTTTGTATCTTATT
>JAZQSR010000097.1:0-7995 GCA_045630225.1 Treponema sp.
CTAAGCAGTGCTGGGGGAAAGGGAGGTTTTAGGTAGGGAGCGACGGCTCAAGCCGGAAAATCGCGATATATTGAGCGATTTTAGCGAATCTCGCTTTTGCCCCGCAAAAGTGCGGAACCCACCGCTTCTGAGTAGAGGGGGTGTTCCCTCCTAACTACAGGAGGTCATTCTCCTGAAGAAATTGTCGATGTATTATGTCTTACTATTGATCAAGTGCAATCGCTCATGGTAGGTTTGGAGCAACTGTGAAAGAGATTCCCATCATCTACGAAAATAACGAAATCCTCATTGTGAACAAGAGAGCTGGCTTGGCGGTGCAGGGGGGAGAAGGAGTCAAAAATCCCTTGGATTCCTTGCTCTGTGAACAGCTTGGAGTCAAGGTCTATCCCGTGCATCGGCTGGACAAGGAGACCTCTGGCCTTTTGGTGGTGGCAAAAACCTCTGCCGCTGCTCATTTGTGGACAGGACTTATTGCTTCTGGTCAGGTAAAAAAAGAATATCAGGCCCTGTGTTTTGGACTGGTGCAGGGGTTAAAATCAAGTACCGCCCTGGGAAAAACTGGACGATTGACTCAGAAGGTGCAGGTGGCGGGAGCAGGAAAGACGGCTGAAACCTTTTATCAGGTGGCAGGAATTTTTCCTGTAGCAGAAATTACTCCGCTGGCAGAACAAATGGCTGACTTGGGAACTAATCCCCTGTTTTCCCTGTTGAATCTCACTCTAGGCACTGGCCGCACCCACCAAATCCGCATTCACCTTGCCCAAGCTGGCTGCCCCATTCTAGCAGATGACAAGCACGGCAACTTTAAGGTAAACAAGCTAGTAAAAAAAGCGGTGGGAATAAAGACCTTGCAACTGGCTGCCACCCGCCTCACCATTCCGCTGGAGGGCAGGGCCACCACCTTTCAGATTCCTCTGCCACCCCACATGGAAGAAGCACTGTCAGTGTTAAGTAATCCTCAGTAAGCTTTTGGGGAAAGCCTATTTATGGCTTGAAAAATAATGTGATACCTGGGACAGAGCCTTTTTATTAGCTTCAGGATTTTTTTCCAGCATGGAAATAAAGTCTTCTGCCTCAATGCGAATTACCTGGACTTGAGTTTCTGCCATGGCTGATTCTTCTCGATTTCTTCCTAAAATGCAGGGTAGTTCCCCAAAGAAATCTCCTGGATGACATTGCTGAATATGATGCTTTCCAGTAATCTGAACTTGTCCTTGGGCAAGAAAATAGACCCATTCTCCCTGATCTCCTTCTTTGTAAATCATGGAGCCTTGGCCATAATCCGTGGCAGCCGCCATTCTCAGAATAAAATAATCTGGGTCAATAAAAAGCAATCTCCGTAGCACTAGATGAAGCCGTGTTTCCTCCCGACTAGGCAAGAGATAGAGCTCACCTAGCAGCAGCTGGTCAAAAAACTGATGCACAAAAAGGGCTTGGGCAAAGAACAGAAACAGGATAAAAAATACAAATACCTTCAACAGCAAGATAATGATACTGCTCATAACTCCGTAAATCATGTTGTAGGTGGTGGTATTCCGAAGCATATTGGAAAAAAAACTAAAGACAAAAAAAGTGAGGGTACAGGCTGCCGCCGCTAGAATACAGTGCTTCCATCGGGGCTTTGTTCTGGTGGCTATTTTAAAGCAAATAGTAATAAAGCCAAACATCAAGGTGGCAGGCAAAAATTGTACTAGTCGATTGCTCTGTTCTATTATCACAGGAGGAATGAGCTGCTGCAAAAAGCTTGTTTCCAGCAGGGTTCTTCCAGAGCTAAACACAAAGATGGTGAGGGCAATCACCACCACCAGCAGTACCTCTCCAGCCACTATAATGAGCTGTGATACAAGAGGTCGCATCACCAGCTCCTTGTGAAAGATACAACCGATTCCCTTCATGGTGGAATTGAACAGACGGCGAGCCATCCAAAAAATAAAGATGCCTACAATAATGTTAAAGATAATTCCACCTTGAAAATCCAGCACTGAATTCACCAAATGGGAAACATCGAGAATTTGTGCCAACCCAGTATCAAACTGATAGAGATTTGTCAAAACAGAGGGACTTGCCTTCAAAACTCGAATCAAAATCACGGCACACATAATCACTACTGGCAATAAAGAAAACAAAAAGCTAAAGGCACAGGCAGAGGCATAAGTTAATAAATCATTCTGAATAAAGAAATTACTGGTGAGAAAGGCTTCCTGTACAAAGGTTCTCAGGGTGTACCGCTTTGTTTTTTTGTGAGTAGGATTTTGCTGCTCCATACTTCCACTATATCCCAAATCCCATGGAAAGGCTAGAAAAATAATTCTAGCCAAAAAATTTGACTTATAGCCAGTATTGTGATAGAATAGGGCTATGTCTAGGACTTCTATCTATGAGGCTCGCAATTCTCTTTCCGCCTTGATTAAGCAGGCTGAGTCAGGAAATCTGGTTGAATTAACCCGTCACGAAAAACCTGTGGCTGTGCTCCTTGGATACGAGGAGTATCTGAAAAATTATCAATCTCACCAATGGTTCCAAAATCTCAGGAAAAGCTATCTTGAAGAAGTTTTTAGCTTACAGGGAGACTCTGTGGAAGGAACAACAGAGTCTTGCAGTTTGGATGAAGAAGGGTTGCCGTTTGTTCGCTCTAATGAGGGGCCTGATGCAAAAAAATCTCACTTACAATGGAGTTTTTTAGAGGAATTATGAAACCTTTGTATTTGCTGGACACAAATGTGATTTCAGAATTATTCAAACCTCATCCCAATAGTCACCTTCTGGAATATTTTCAACAGCGGATAGGATTGTGCGTCCTTTGTGCCATATCTCGTCAAGAGTTGGTATATGGTCTGGAACGGCTTCCGTTGGGGAAACGAAGGGATTGCATTTACCGTACCTTGGAAGAGCTTTTTTCTCGGATGGAAGTTTTGCCCTATGATTCCTTTGCCTCACGAATTTGTGGGGAACTGCTCGCACGTTGTGAAAAGCAGGGATTTGTTGCTCCCTATGCTGATACCCAGATTGCTTCCATAGCTATATCTAACAACATGATTCTCGTAACTCATAATCTTAAGGACTTTCTTCCCTTGGCTGCAAATTCCATGCTAAAGGTGGAGGATTGGTGGGGATAGGCTTCTTGGAAGAAGTGTTGTTTTTTGTTACAATCCACAATGTTTTTAGGAGGAAGTATGAAGCAGATTGAGGTGGTGGCTGCAATTTTTACCAAAATGAGTTTTGAAAAAGGCTACGAGATTTTTTGTGTCCAGCGTCCAGGGCCAAAGCCAGGGAAGGAACCAAAGGAAACGGACTTTAAGTGGGAGTTTCCTGGTGGTAAGATAGAAGAGGGGGAAAGTCACGAGGATGCCCTAAGACGAGAGATTTGGGAGGAACTGCAAGTTACCATTTCTGTAGATGATTTTCTCATGACGGTGGAACATCAGTATACCAATTTCAAGGTAAAGCTCCATTTCTATTATTGTACCCCCAATGGTCCCTTTGAGATTCAGGAGCATATTGATTCTTGCTGGTGTGATTTGGACACCATAGAAAAGCTTGACTGGGCTGAGGCAGATTATCCAGTGCTGAAACGATTGCAGGAAATACGGGATGCTGAACAACTAGAACGATTTTGGAGTATGACTTGTTAGCAGCCCTGATGTGAAGTCATCCTTGAAGTGCTAATTTAGCTAGAATTCTTTCAAAATTATTATTTTTTCATCTTTTGTGTAACAAAAAAACACTTCTTTGGTTTGCTCTTTTGCAATCATTTAGGTATACTTTTGTGCAAAGAGTGAGATTGTTATGAAAAAGCTACTTTTTTTTGCAGTATTATTGAACCTTGTACCCTATATTTGGTCTTCTACCCCAGAGCTCAAAGAGTTGATGCGTCAGTCTCAACCCTTCGATCGTGGTTCTCCACTTTCAGCCTCTGTGGATGCTCTCATTACCACAAAGAAGGGTAAGGAAACCTTGATGCAATACAACATGTATACATTACGTGGTGAAGGAAAAATCAATGTGATGATTGCTTTTTCTGCCCCTAATTCTTTCAATGGAACAAGAATTCTAACTTCTGTTCCAGAGGAAGGTGGAGTGCCTGGAGTTTCCATCAAGTTCAAGTCATTTTTTGCCATCATGAAGATTCCCTTTGTCAATTCCGACATGTCATTTTTTGGCATGGATTTCAACACAGGTGACATGAATCCTAGAAATGCTGCCTTTGATACATACACCTTGTTAGAAAAAACAGTTTTGTCAGATGGTAGTGCTGGCTATGTTGTAGAAGCATTTCCTGTGGAAGAGAAACTATATGATCGGATTGTTCATTACGTGGATATTGAAAAAAAGATTATCATAAAAAGCGAAATGTTCAATAAGAAAAGTGAACTCGTTAAAGTGATGGAAGTGTTGGAATGCGTTCCCATTCAAGATGTTTGGACAGCCACTCAGGTGAGGATGCAGGATCTTAAATCAGGTTCCAATACAGTACTTTCCTTTAAGAGCGTTGTATATCATGGAGATTATTCCTCCTACGTCAACGAAGCTTTCTTGAAAACTGGTGAGCCTCAATAAATTCCCCCCTTGTAATAAAAACTCCAAAATTAATAGGTGATTTTGGAGTAATACTTCACTTTACCTAGAAATCCTTTTGCAGTATACTGTTCTCGTTATGGAAATTAGCTTTGTAATGTTAAAGCCTGGTGTTGTCAATCGCCGGATTGTAGGAGAGGTTATCTCTCGTTTTGAGCGGAAGGGATTGCAGTTGGTGGGGATGAAGATGATTCGAGTTTCCGACGAGACAGCTGCCAGTCATTATGCTGAACATTTTGGCAAGTCCTTTTATCAAGAACTTGTAGATTATATTACCAGTGGGCCTGTGGTGGCCATGGCTTGGCAGGGAGATGATTGTGTTGCCCTGATACGAAAATTAGTGGGAGCCACCAAACCCTCCGATGCTCAACCAGGAACTATTCGCGGGGATTATTGTACCCACACCAATCACAATGTGGTTCATGCTTCAGATTCTCCAGAAAGTGGTAAGCGAGAAGTTGCCCTGTATTTCAAAGATGAAGAGCTTTGTTTTTGGCAAGATGAACTAGAATGTTGGATGTAGGGAGGAGAAGATGAACGCTAAGTCAGTGGGTGTTATTGGTGCAGGTGCTTGGGGAACAGCTGTTGCTCAGGCTCTGGCTCGTGGTGGAAACACCGTAGAGATTTGGGCTCGTGAACAGGATGTTGTAGATAGCATCAATCAAGAACATGAAAATATCCGGTTCCTTCCTAAATTCAAGCTATCTGAGAATCTTTCTGCTTCAACTGATATTTTGAAGGTAGCTCAGGACAAGGAGTTCTTGATTCTTGCAAGTCCTTCTCTGTATTTGGCTTCTACAGTGGCTCAGATACTGGATGTTCCTTCCATAAAAGATGGTTCTACCTGCATCGGCGTCTTGACAAAGGGCTTTGTTCCCTCCGACAAGGGCCCCCGCCTTATCCTTGAAACTCTGGAAGAGGTGTTGCCTCCTGTTTATGCCAATAGCCTGGTCTATATTTCTGGCCCCAGTCATGCTGAAGAAGTTGCCATGGGCAAGCTTACTGGCCTCATTGCCGCCAGTGAAAATCCCATGAACTCCATTCGTTTCCGAGAATTGCTGCGAGTTCGGGGCCTCATGGTATATTCCAGCCTTGATGTGGTGGGTGTGCAGATTTGTGCCGCTGCCAAAAATGTTATCGCTGTAGTATTTGGTAGTCTTGATGCAGTGGCAGAAACTTCTGACTTGTTTGGTGATAATGCAGAATCCCTGTTGCTGGCCGCTGGCCTTGATGAAATTAGAACCTTGGGCTTTGCCATGGGAGCTACCCACGCAGAAACCTTTAGCTCCATTGCTGGCGTGGGAGATTTGGACGTAACTTGTCGCAGTAAGTATGGCCGTAATCGTCGTTTTGGTCACGAAATTATCCAAAAGGATTTGTTAGGAAAGTTCTCTAACTTGGACGATCTCATTGCTCGCATTGGAGAAGTTGGTTATTTGCCAGAAGGTGCTGTAGCCTGTAAGTATATTCATCAAATCTGCGAGGAAAAGGGCTTAAAGCTTCCTATTTGTGACGGTTTGTATAGAATCTTGAACAAGGAAATTGCTCCTATAGATTTCATGTACGAGCTACTTGGTCAGCCACTTTTAGGCTTAAATTAAGGAGACATTCATGGAATATATTGACGGAGGAGTAGCTGCTCCCCAGGGCTTTACCACCAATGGTGTTCTTTCAGGCATTAAGGCTAGCAGAACGAAGCCTGACACTGCCTTAATCTTTTCTGAAAAAGCCTGTGCAGCAGCTGGTGTTTTTACCCAGAACAAGGTACAGGCTGAATGTGTTAAGCTTTCCCGAAACCATGTGTCTAATGGCAAGGCTCAGGCGATTATCGTAAATTCTGGCAATGCCAATGCCTGTACTGGAGAGCAGGGGGCCCAGGCTGCCCGTCGGATGGCCCAGGCTGCAGCAAGTTCATTGAATCTTCAAGAAACAGATGTGCTTGTCTGCTCCACTGGTGTTATTGGCCAGCAGCTTCCCGTAGAAAAGATTGAAGCAAAAATAGCTGACTTGGTGGCAGGTCTTTCCAAGGAAGGTCACCAAGCTGCCCGTGAGGCTATCATGACCACCGACACCCGCTACAAGGAAGCTGCGGTGGAAACAATTATCGGTGGTAAAACTGTTCGCCTAGGAACCATGGCCAAGGGGTCTGGTATGATTCACATCAACATGGGAACTATGCTGGGCTTTATCACCACAGACTGTGCCATTTCTCCTGCCATGCTGGATAAGGCATTGCGGGAAAGTGTGGCTGGTACCTACAACTGTGTTTCCGTAGATGGCGACACTAGCACCAACGATACCCTGCTGATTCTTGCCAATGGCATGGCTGGAAACCAAGAAATCACCACGGAAAATCAGGATTATCAAGACTTCTTGTCAGCTTTGAATCATCTGAACACCATCATGGCTAAGCGTATTGCTGCCGACGGTGAAGGGGCTGAGCATTTGGTGGAATGTCAGGTAAAGGGGGCTACTTCTGTGGAAGATGCCCGTATCCTTGCCAAGGCTGTAATTTCTTCCAATTTGGTAAAGGCTGCCTTCTTTGGAAAGGATGCCAACTGGGGACGAATCCTCTGTGCCATGGGATATTCTGGTGGAAATTTCACCCCAGAAAAAACAAGCGTTTCCTTCGTAAGTAAGGCAGGCAGCATTCAGGTGTTCCAACAGGGTGTTCCCTTGGACTTTGACGAGGAGCTTGCCCGAAAGATTTTGTCCGAGGATGAAACCCGTATCGAGGTGGAATTGCAGGACGGAGACTGTGCTGGTACCGCCTGGGGCTGTGACCTTACCTACGAGTACGTAAAGATAAACGGAGACTACCGCACCTAATGGGGTAGCCAAAAGCAATACTTGCCCTGCAACTCATTGCGGGGCTTTTTTATAGAAGGATAAAGAAATGGATATTACCAATGAGGAGTGGGCTGACGTACTTGTTCAAGCCTTGCCCTATTTCAAGCAATTTGTAGGTAAAACCGTAGTTGTAAAATACGGTGGAAATGCCATGCTCAACGAGGAGCTGAAATCTGCCGTTATGCAGGACATTGTGCTCTTGAACACCATCGGTGTCCATGTGGTGCTGGTTCATGGTGGTGGTCCTGAAATCAATGCCATGCTGGAAAAGGTAGGCAAGGAATCTCGCTTTGTAAATGGCCTCCGTTACACCGACGGAGAAACCATGGAAATTGTCCAGATGGTTCTCACTGGAAAGCTGAACAAGGATATTGTAGGGCTTTTGCTTCAAAACGGCGGTCGTGCTGTTGGCTTAAGCGGCGTGGATTCAGGGCTGCTGCGGGCAAAAAAAATCGATTCCAACGGAGAGGATTTGGGCTATGTAGGTGATGTTACAGAAGTTCATCCAGAAATCATCCAATCCTTGCTGAATCAGGGCTTTATTCCAGTAGTTTCCACCGTTGCCCTTGG
>JAZQSR010000098.1:0-22520 GCA_045630225.1 Treponema sp.
AGAGGCAAGAAGCATAAAATAGAATCAATCCAATTACGTGAGCAAATTCAGCGAAATGAAGAGATCTTCCATATCGTTTCAGAACATTCCAATAGGATTCTGTACGTATACGATTTAGAGACAAAAACCACCAAACCCTGGGACCAAGAAAATGCTCAAAAAGATATTTTGACCCATGTGTATACTGGAACCTATTCTGAAGAAAATTTGGATAAAAATAATACTATTTTTACAGAACGGAAGGATGCGGTAAAAAATTTCTTTTCCAATATTCACAATGGTGTTCCTTATGGCGAAATGAATGTACGTATCAAACTAAAAAGCCGGGAATTCCGTTGGTACCATTTTAAGTATTCCACTATTTTTCATCAGGAAAAACCTGTGTCTGCCATGATTTCTATTTATGACATTACCGAACATCATGAGCATGAAATGGCATACCTAAGAATAAAAGAGCTTACAGAAAGTAAGATTCCAGGCAATAAAATCAGTCTCGAAGTCAATCTAACTTTAGATCATGTGGAAAAAATAATAGGAATTCCAAAATTCGAGTATACCCAAGAGCAAAATTATACTTTTTCCCAGCTATTGGATGAAGTTTTTTCTCGTAACCTTGAATTTGTAAAAAAAGAAGCGGCACTTCGCTATTTTTCTACAGAATACTTTCTTTCTTCCTACAACAGAGGAAAGCGAGAATTCCACAGTGAATGGCAGATACGCTATCCTTTAGGCTCAATACATTGGTTTGATACAGCAATCACTTTGATTGAAGATCCTTACAACCGAGATATCAAGCTCTTTTTGTGGATGCAAGACATTACAGACAAAAAGATTAAACAGCTAGAAATTCGGGAACGGTCAGAAAAAGACGGCATGACTGGCGTGTACAATCGCAAAACGGCCGAGGAATTAATCTGCCGGAATTTGAAAAAACAAGTTCCAGGAATCTTTTTGCTGGTAGACATGGATAGGTTGAAACAAGTTAACGATGAACTTGGTCACAAAGAAGGCGACAAGGCAATTAAGGAAATGGCAACTATCTTAAAAGGCTACTTTCGACAGAAAGATATTATTGGACGAATTGGAGGAGATGAGTTTGTGGTTTATTTGCCAGGTGCTGCCAAAAACAAAGAAATCATGACAGAGGTTTTCGGTAAACTGATAGAAAAGCTGAACTCCGTTACCGTAGGAGAAAGGAACGACGTGGCAATTTCTTGTAGTATTGGTTGCACCATAGAACAAGAAAATTCTACTTATGAATCCTTGTACCATCAAGCTGACTTGGCATTGTATCAGGTAAAGAAAAACGGCAAGAACAATTTTGCCTTTTATTCCCCAGAGTTTGGGGAAAACAATCCCAAAAGTTCGTGAAGATGCAATTTGTGCATGGTTGATTCTATGCACAAACTTTCAGTCCTGTCTTTAAAAAAGCTGAGGCTTCTCTTGCGAGAAGCCTCTTTGTTTTAGCAGGGACAGGACTTGAACCTGCGACCTCCGGGTTATGAGCCCGACGAGCTGCCAACTGCTCTACCCTGCGTCGTAATGTTTCTACATAATATCATGTGAACAAAAAAGTGTCAAGTGGGAGCATAGAAATTTTATGAAAAATACTGCAAGGAATGGAAAACGTTACTATCGGTTGAATTAGAAAAACTAGCGTAATTCCACGGAGGTAATCTTAAACTTTTGACAAAGTTCGTGAGCTAGATTTTCAAAATCTACAGATTTCGGAATGCGGACTTCATAACTCACTTTGAGCACACCTTCAACAAAGCTGGCATTGTTTAGGTTCGTTATCACTACACCATACTTTGCCACCAGCGATTTTATGACTTTCAAAGGAGGCTGGGTTTCAGAGCAGGTAAGGTACAGCACCTTCAGTTCTTCTGCGGGGAAAAAGCGTTCTTCCACAAATTCAATCAACACAAGGGTTACTAGAGAGATCATCAGGGCCAAGAGGGCAGGGAAGAAGAAGCCTGCTCCAATAGACAAACCCAAGGCAGCTGCTGTCCAAATAATGGCTGCAGAAGTAAGGCCTTTTACGTTAAAACCTTCTCGAAGGATGGCACCTCCTCCCAAAAAACCAATTCCAGACACGACTTGGGCAGCCAAACGTGCAGGGTCTCCGCTTCCCTCAAAAAGGACACGAGACAGGTAAATGGAAAGCAGCATAATGACGCAAGAAGAAACACAGATAAGCACCAAGGTACGAATGCCCACAAAACGCATTCTGAACTTTCGTTCCAAGCCCATAATGGCACCAGCAGAAAAGCTGAGGAGAATTCTTACAAAACAAACTTCCCAAGACAGAACTGTACCTGCAAGCTCAGAAGAAAATGCATCCATAATAAATCCTATTTTTTCTGGAAGGCATTAAAAAAGCCTGCTTTTCCAGCTTTTGCTCCCATTTTAAACCACTGAGGCCCTTTCTTGGCATCAAACTTTCCCATGACGCTATTTGGGGCATCAAGGACTTCAAAAAGCCAATTGGCAAAATGACTATCAGCAGTACCATAATCAGCCTTAGCCAGCACAATCTTCATAGATTCATCTTGGCCAAAAGCAGTGGCAATGGATTCCCCCAAGCCCTTAAAAGCCCCCTCAGCCATTCCAGCTAGAATACTCACTGGTTTACTAAAACCGCCATTTGCTTCATCAGTAGTGGCTTTTTTTTGCACAAAGATGAGGGTGCCACCACCTTTTTTCTGGAATCGAGCCACAATTTCACCAACTAAATGGGTATAACTAGCAATCATGGTATCAATAGCCTTGGAACTGGCAGTGGGAGTCAATTCTTCAAACTGACCTGAATACCAGGTTGTATCAAAGATAATAACAGCTTCTTGGAAAGCCCCACAGGCATTTTCTGCCTGCAGAATGACAGAACGAGCAGAAAGGGGAGAGTTCCGACTCCATTTTGCAGGATAAATATTGTCAGAAATGCAACCATCTTCAAGATCTTCAGGCATCTCAGCAACAGTAATAACAGCATTTCTATTGCATTGTGTTGCAACAAGGGCAAATTCTCTGCCTTCTGGATATTCTTTTCCAGCAAATAAAACAGTTCTTTCCATACCCACTTTTCACCTCATTTTCCAACTACCGAGCAATTGTTGCCACCAAAGAAGGCACTGCAATGAAATTACCGATTACGCCTCCCAAAGATGAAAAGAAGAACACCAGCAATACCCGCAAGATTCTATTTTTATAAAAGCCCTTAAAAGAAGTTGCATCATCAGAAAGACGTTCCATGTCCTCTACCTTGGGCTTATGTATCCAAGCCTGAACTAGCCCGGTAAACAAGCCCACTGCCACCACAGGATTCAAGGTAGCCAAAGGTGCCCCCACAAAGCCAGCCACCACGGTGACAATGTGGCCTCCTGCCAGCAAGGTTCCCAAAGCAGCCAGAGAGCCATTCCACAAAATCCACTGCACCAGCATGTCCAAAGAAGCCTTTGCACCACCGGTAAAGAAGCCTGCAACAATCAAGCCTACAATCAAAACCGGGAACATCAGCCCCAGCACCTTGCCACCAACTCCCGCAGGAGGCAACTGAGAAATATCAGTGGTGTCAGAAGAAGCAGTTCCAGCAGCTAAGGCTTCCAGATAGCGAACAACGCCAGGCAAGTGGCCAGCCCCTAAAACTGCAACAGTTTTTTTTGCAGGAGCTCCATTTACCTGAGCCTCCCAAATATGGCTGGCCAAATAACGGTCACGCTCATCAATGAGAACAGCTTTTACCGCTGGCAGATACTCTGCAATCTCATTCATCATGGAGTCCATTTCGCTTTCGTTTTTAAGCTTTTCAATTTCCTCAGCAGAAATCTCAGACTTTTCAAAGGCACTGGAAAGCAATACTGCCAGCAACTTGCACTTTCCCCACAGGGAATTCTTTGCCCAAGCTCGTTTGAGGGTCATCTGAATGGGACGATCCACCATTACCGCAGGAATATTTAACTCTTCCGCCACGGCAATGGCGGCCTTCATCTCTTCTCCTGGCTTTACACCAACGTCGGCTCCCATCCGCTTCTGAAATGAAGAAAGAATCAGATTGGCCATAAGCACAAAGCCCTGGCCATTTTTAAGCACCTTGACGATATCCAGATTTTTCCAAGCCTCAGGATTTTTCATGGAAGCGTAACGCTGTTCATCAAGTTCTATGGCCACACAATCAGGTTTTTCCTCCCGAATTGAGGTAGTAACTTGAACAATACTTTCCTGAGAAATATGGGCTGTTCCCAAAAGAATGAATTCCCGCCCCTGTAACATAAGGCGTTTTTCTGTCTGGCTCATCAAGGCTCCTTCTTATTTTAAACTTTCGCCTATAGCCCACTCCGCAAGGCGATATTCAAAGAACAGAGGGCTATTCATGGCAAGGACGTCAGTATAATACTTTTTTGACTGAACGTCATTACCATGGATTTCATTGAATAGACCGTAGTAATACATCATCTTTCCCTTGAGATTTCTATTATTCTCATTGGCAATTCTCTGGGCCACCCGCTGGTCTGCCAATCCATCGTAATACAGGCGCAACATTATGTATTCCAAGCTATCTGTAGCTCGATTTTTCATCACCTTGGTTAAGAAATTCTTGCAGTCCTTTACCTTTTTTTCTTTGAGATATGTTGCAGCAATCATCAATGGATACGAAATATTGTCAGAATAAGCAGAAAATGCCTTTTCAAAAGCAGCTCTGGCCTCAGCATAATTATTCTTGTGCCAGGCAAGCATTCCAATGGCCTCGTAGGCAAAATAATACTTGGGATTATACTGAACAACCTTGCGATACATTTCCAAAGACTCATCAAGACGATTCTGTTCGTCATACAATCCTGCAAGATAAGCATAGCCCAAGAAGTAGTTTGGCCTCAAATCCTTTGCCTTAATCCAGGCATTTTCAGCTTCTTGGAACTTTCCCTGATACCGAAGATACTGTCCATAATCAAGCCAATAATCAAAGATATCATTATCAATTGAAAGAGCCTTTTCTATATTCTTTGTGGCAGAATAATAATTTTCATCAGCAGCATCCAATTTTCCCAAGAATGAGTAGGCAATGCTGTTATCGGGATCAAGCTCGATAATTTTTTTAAAAGCAGCACGAGAAGCCCTATCATCACCAATATAATAAGTAGCTTGACCATAACCAGACAAGGCATCCAAGTGATTGGGATCTTTTTCCAAGCCCTTGCGATAATACTGACCAGCTAACTTGTAATTTCTCCGCAGCATTTGATCGTCAGCCAAAGCTACATTGGCATCACTATTATGAGGATCGTTTTTTAACAATTCCTTTAACTTGGCATTTTTTTGAGCAGTATTGCCAGAAGCCTTAGCCAACATTACAGAAAGCATCATGACATCACTATTTTTAGGATGACTAGCCAAAAGCTTATCTGTCACTTTGGAAGCTTCATCCAACTTACCGGCAGACACCAACAAAGAAGCATAAATCAGCTGCATATCCAAATCATCTTCATATTCAGGAGGAAGCTCTTGAAACAAAGCCAAGGCATCTTCATTGGTGCCTTCTTCTAACACCTTCTGAAGTTTCTGGGCAAAATTCACCGTAGTAAAAACTTCTGGCTCTTGAACTTCAGGTTCCTGCACCTTACTTTCAGATACTTCAGGAGCTTCTTCTATCACTGAAGTATCCTCACTCTGAGGCTCTCCTGTTGGGGTTGAACCACAAGAAAAGAAAAGAAAAGAACATAGCCCTAATAAGGCTACCCATTTCACATGATGTTTGTTCATACTGACTCCATTTTTTCCCAAGGATAGTTGATTTTGTCGCCGTCATTAGCTAAACTTATACAAATGAGTAAGCATCCTATCCGAAAGTTTTTGGGACTTAGCGTCCTTTATAGCCTTATTATTCTCGGCATTTTTCTCCTTCAATTTAGAAGTGAAACAGCTCTCTCCCAATCATTTGGGAGCCTGCGTCTCCAATTGGTAGAAACCCAATCAGATTCCCAGCAAAAACACCTCAAAAATACCTTTCAATCTACATACAAGGGACTCGTTCTTTTTGCTGACGACCAAAATCCCGCTATAATTACAAAAACTGACGGTACGACCCAAGTGATAGCAATTCAAAGTTGGCAGGAAGTAGATGCTTCTAACTTTATCCTGAACTTTGACCAAGGCATAAACTTGCAATTCTCCGTAAAAGCTGGTGGAGCAGATGATTATCTCTCTCTAGAAGCCCAACTTCCAGAAGGAGTAAAAGCTATTGCCTTGTCATATAAACCAACTAGTGGCTACCTTGTTACAGAACAAACCCCACGAAGAGTTATCATTAGCTCAAAAACTCAAGAATATGAAATTACAGCAGCAGAAGTTACTCCTGTTCACTTGGTTTTAAGTGGCAAAGACCAATTTGCCACCTATAGCATTTTTGATCCTCTCAATGCCTTTGAGTTTGCAATGACAAGAGACCTTCCCTTGTCTGCAGAAACCACCTTTACAGAAACTATCAGTAAGTTCAAGAGCGACTTCATACAGCTGGCTTCTCAGTCCTTGTCAGATACCTCTACTGAGCAATTGGTGGTAGCCTACATTGCAGCTATGGCAGAAAATCGCCAATACAAAGAAGCTCTCAACAAGATTCCCAGCAACTTAAAAACAAGTAGCAGAAGAACATATCTCTCCGCTCCTTACTTTAACACCCTTGCTTCCATGAATACCAGTCTTGTACGTCACATGGAAAACAGGTCTAGCATGATAAACTATGCCATTCAGCAAAAAAATCTTGATATTTTTACTATTCAAGATTTAGCAGAAGTTCTCTGTACTTTGGAAGGAAAGGATGTTGTAACAAAACTTTTAACAATGCCTGCAAGCCTGCCTGACTTTAGCCCCTCTGTTGCCCAAGCAGCAGGAATTATCAATACATATACACGTCTTTCTTCTTTTGACAGAACATTGGCACAAAGCTTGATGCCTGTTCTTGAAAAATCCTTGGAAATAATTTCAGCAGCATGTTCTTTGGAAAACAATCTCATTGAATTGGAAGAAAATGAAGCTTCTTTACCTATCCTTGACTCTATTTCAGTGGGAATGGCCTTGATTACCTATGGTAACCTCACTGGAAACATGGATTACAAGGCAACTGGATACCTCATTATTAATTCCTATATTACACCAGAAGTTTCCGCCAATCTCCATATCATGACAGAACTCTATCCCATTGTTGTACCTCATAACACATACTATCCCCATATCCAGATTGTTGCAAATAAAGCGGATTCTGGAAACAACAAACCAGTATGGGCTTGGACAATTGCTCAAAACATAAACTACACAAAACAATCAAATGGAGATGTAATTATCACTATGGATTTTCCCCAGGGAGAGATAAATCATTCCATCTTTAATGGAATTAAACCCTTCCGCCGCATTGATATTTATGGGATGCCATTCCGCACAGACCCCAAATTTGAATCTTACAATTCATCTGGTTACGTGTACAATGCAGAGACCCAGACTATGTTCTTTAAGTCTCTTCATAAAGCCCAACGAGAAACCATCAAGTTGTACTACAGTGCAGAACCAACTCCGCCACCTCCACCACCACAGGAGACTACAGCACCAGAAGAGCCACCCGTTCCAGAAACGAATCCTGTAACGGTTCCAACTCCAGCAGTTGTACCTACAGCAACACTACCTATTGTACCACTTCCATAGTCACGATTTAGGCTACAATAACGGAAAAAAATTTCTTTCTTGTACCAATTTTTAGTATTTTATGATATACTGTAGATTGTATAGGAGCGTCTGTGAACAAACGAGATTTTCCCAAAATTCATTTTTATGATCAGGATTTTGTAGATATTTATGACAAGACTTGGGCTTGGATTCAAGATTATTGGATTGTGCCCAAGACTGGAGAAAACAGCACTGATGGGTACTTTATCTATCCTCAAAACGACACGTATATTTTAGATCAATTAGAGTCTATTTTCTCTTCATTTTTCCTCGTTTATTCCAATAGAAATTACCCTGCATATCAGAATATTGATTATCTCTATGCAAGACAAGAAGTTGATGGAGCAATTCGTTGGAAATATGATGCATTAACCGACACTCCCATTACCACTCCGTCAAATCCAGAAGGTATTGGAATTCCTCTCTTTGCTTGGGCTGAATTCAATCTCTATCATAAATCTGGAAACAAGAAGCGGGTAAAAGAAATTATGCCCATTCTCAAAAAATACATGGATTGGATTGATACCACCTTTAAGCAGGAAAACGGCCTGTATGCAGTTTCTCCAGAGGCTTGTGGTATGTATGATGCACCACGTTCTGGAACATATTATCCTGTTGACTTTAACTCCTTGCTGGCAGTAAACGCCATGTACATGGCTGCCTTGGGAGATATTCTCAATGATAAGGATATCAACTTCCAGTACAAACGTCAGTATTTTTCTCTTAAAACTCGCATCAACTCTATGATGTGGAATGGGGACACTAACTTTTACCACGATCTAGACGAAAAGGCAGAGCAGCTCCCCCAGAAAACTATTGCAGGATTCTTACCACTGCTGGCAGAAATTCCCAACGAAGACAAGGCAACTCAGATGATTGCCCATCTTTCCGACCCTGCCACCTTTGGAACAGATCATCCTTTCCCAACCCTTTCTGCCGACAGTCCAGATTTTAGTGAAGCTGGAAATGGGTTTAACGGAAGTGTATATCCTCCCTATAACTTTATGGTTATTAAGGGACTGGAACGATACCAGCGGTGGGATACAGCACGAGAATGCGCGATTCGTCACCTGTATTACATGATTGATGCCATGTTCCCCAATAATCCTGATATTAAAGGTGATTTGTGGGAAGCATATTTACCCTGCAAAGAAGGTGTGGCCACAAAGGATGAGGATGAAAGCTTCCCACGCAAACGTTACCTTCCTTATGCAGCCCTTTCTACCATTGCGTTGATGATTGAAAACGTAATTGGACTTTCCATCAGCTTGCCACGTAAGACTGTTGACTGGATTATTCCTAACTTGGAAATTATGGGTATTGAAAACCTTGCTCTCAAGCGGAATCTCATTACCATTCTTTCCAACAAGAGCCAACGTGGTTGGGAAATCCAGATGGAAAGTGAAAAACTCTATTACTTTACCATCAATATTTTGGGACAGAAAAAGAAAACCTTACCTATTCCTTCAGGCAAGTGTTCAATGCTTATTGACAAGCTTTAGGATATGACAGAAACAAAGGCCGTCATTGAAATTGGCTCCACGGGAATTAGATTATTGGTGGTTGAATTAACACAATCTCATTCAACCACATTCCAGTGGCAAACAGTGGATAAGTCTGAGCTCCCCATTCCCTTGGGGCGTGATGTGTTTACTACTGGAATTGTATCCCGTGATACCTTGGTTAGTTGTCTTCACATCATTTATCGCTTTCAGGAACAACTAAAAGCTTGGCATATCCAGCCAGACAATATTGCAGTGATTGCCACCAGTGCCTTACGTGTAGCCCGAAATCGAGATGCTGTATTAGACAGAATCATGGTAAAGACTGGTTTCCGGGTAAAAGTGATTGATGGCATTGAACAAAATCGCTTGATGTATCTTGCCGTTTGGAATGCATTCCAAGATCATCGTGACCTCATAGAAAATCACAATACTATCGTTCTGGAAGTAGGTGGTGGTGCCACAGACATTATGCTAATGGCCCAGGGAAAGATTGCAGGAGTTCACACCCTGCGATTGGGAACCATCATCATTGAGCGCCAGCTAAAATCCATGGCTTCTGCCCAAGATACCTATCGTTTTTTGGAAGATTCAATTCGGGTTATGAGAAGTTCCATGGACCAAGAGTTGCTTTTTTCTAACATTACCCAATTTGTGGCAGTAGGGCAGGAAGCTCAAATTATTGCAAAATATTGTGGCATACAAATGGGATCTAAGTTATGGAAAATAAATCGAGACCAATTTTCAGCCTTTACCGACGAGGTGCAATCATATTCAGCAGAAGAATGTGTGCTGAAATTTAAGATCTCTTACAATGAAGCCCAGACCTTTGCCATTGCCCTTATGAGCTACAAGTTTTTTTTGCAGTTTACACAAGCAGAATATATTCTTGTGCCCAACACGAACACGAGGGAAGGGCTGATTCTCAGCGTTATTCAACAACCAAATCAAGAATTACAGGAAAATTTCTTTGCCCAGATTACAGCTTCTGCCTGGAATTTGGCTCGTCGCTACAAGATTGACGAACAACATGCAGAATCCGTGAGAGTTATTTCCTTAAAGCTCTTTGATGGATTAAAGGATGAGTTGGGACTTGCTCCAGAAGGGCGCATTATTCTGGAAGTGGCAGCCATTCTTCACGACATTGGTGTCTTTATTGGAGTTGATGACCACCACCTGCACAGTAGCTATATCATCGGGAATTCCGACATCTTTGGTTTGAGTCGTGACCAAATCGATATGATTTCCCAAATCTCTTACGGCCACCGAAGCAAAACCTCTCCACGAGAT
This sequence comes from Treponema sp., assembly GCA_045630225.1. GTDB lineage: Bacteria > Spirochaetota > Spirochaetia > Treponematales > Treponemataceae > Treponema_F. The sequence continues at coordinate 10,503 of JAZQSR010000098.1, forward strand.
TTACCCCACTTTGCAAAACAAGATCGGGAAAGCCGTGTTACGGTGTTAAAGCTGACGGCATTGCTCAAAATTGCAGATGCCCTTGACCGTGGACATGGTCAAAAAATTCAGGGCTTTACCATTGATTTCCACGCAGATACCCTTATAATTAGATGTGCGGGAACACCTTCTTTAACATTGGAGCAACGAGCTTTGGAGGCAAAGGCTACCTTATTTGAAGCTGTTTTCGGGTACAAGGTGGTGCTGAGTTAAGCCTTCACAAAATAGAATTTTCTATCAGAGAGATTGATATTATGTCAGAGGAATCATCATTTTTTTTTAATCGGGAACTTTCTTGGATTGAATTCAACAATCGAGTTTTATACGAGGCCTGCCGTCAAGACATTCCCCTCATGGAGCGTCTAAAATTTCTTGCTATTGTGTCCTCTAATTTTGATGAATTTTTTATGGTGCGAGTGGCAGGACTCAAACGACAACTACGAAACAATCCAAAACAACGAGATGTGGCAGGCCTCACTCCCAAAGAACAGCTGGAACACATTGCCACCCGAGCCCACCAAGTTGTTAGTCTGCAATATGAAACCTTAATGCAACAAGTGTTGCCTCAGCTGGCAGAAAAGGGCATTGAATATGTGCCTGCAAAAAAATACACCCCTCGGCAGCAGGTGTTTACAAAAACCAAATTTATCCAAGAAATTTTTCCTCTGTTAACACCAATTCGTACTGATGGCCCCTATTTTCCCCATGTATCAAATTTAATGCTTCACGGAGCCTTTGCCCTAGAACATATTTCCAAAAATGAGGGCAAGAAAAATCCCTTTTCTCCAGCTACTGGGGAAATTCCTGTAGCCTTGGTGCAGATTCCAGCAAGCATTCCGCGAATTGTGGCCTTACCCTCGGAAGACGGGGAAAAAATCGTCCTGCAATTTACCCTGCTGGATGACATTATCTATGAATATGCCACCTTCTTGTTTCCTGGCTACAAGGTTACAGAGGGCATGCTTTTTAAGGTAACTCGTGATGCAGACTTTGCAGTGGACGAAGATGAATCCATCGATTTGTCTGAGGCCATGGAAGCAGTTTTGGAAAAGCGACAATCCTCCCTGCCAGTGCGCCTCCTTTGCACCAGAACCACCCGTTACTTGAAGAATTTTTTGCAAGAAAAACTGAATCTTCAAGAGCAGGATGTGTACACTGTGGAAGGCCCTATTGATCCCTCCACCTTGCTAGCGGTAACGGAATGGCCCCAGGCAATCCCCCTGTCCTACAAAAAATGGGAGCAGCAGTATCCGCCATTGCTGGAAAAAGGCCAGCCCCTGTGGGATATTTTGAAACAGCGAGACGTGCTGCTTCACGCTCCCTATGAATCTTATGATCCTGTTGTTTCTTTTTTGAATGATGCTGCCGATGATCCCGATACCTTGGCCATAAAAATGACCTTGTACCGAACCAGCGGAAATTCTCCCATTGTACGAGCCTTGGAGCGAGCGGCAAAAAAGGGAAAACACGTTACGGTTTTTGTGGAATTAAAGGCCCGCTTTGATGAACGACAAAATCTTTCTTGGGCAAATCAGCTGGAAAAGGCTGGGGTAATTGTGGTGCAAGGAATTGTTCACTTGAAAGTTCACGGAAAACTTTTGTTGGTAGTACGGAAGGAGGATACGGGATTGTGTCGCTATGTGCATCTTTCCACTGGAAACTACAACGACAAAACCGCCAAGCTCTACGTGGATTTAAGCCTCTTTACCACAAACCAAGAAATTGCCAATGATGCAACCTTGTTCTTTAACATGGTTTCCGGCTATTCCATGATTTTGCCCATGGAGCGAATGGTCATGGCACCAATCACCCTGAAAGACCGACTTCTGGAATTAATTGAGCGGGAAATTCGTCTTTCCACAGAAAGTGTTCCCGGTCTCATCATTGCCAAGATGAACAGCCTTGGAGACCAGCAGATTATCCAAAAACTCTACGAAGCAAGCAAAAAGGGCGTGCGAATCTTGCTGAACGTACGGGGAATCTGTATGCTGGTGCCTGGCATTCCAGGACAGAGCGAAAACATCCAAGTGGTGAGCGTTATTGATCGCTACTTGGAGCATTCCCGCATTTTCTATTTTCAGAACGGCGGTGACCAGGAATTATATCTTTCCAGTGCAGACTGGATGCCTCGAAACATGGAACGGCGGGTGGAACTCATGTTCCCTGTGTTACAAGAAGAGGTTTTTAAGGATGTAAAGCAGATTCTTACCATGTATTTTGAAGATACAAGTCATGCCCACCAGCTACAAAGAGACGGTAGATGGATTCCAGTGAAGCCATCAGCAGGTCAGCAGCCAGTACGTGTACAAGAAAAACTACACTTGATGTATAAACAGCGGGTAGAAACCTGCAACACTGCCGTTCCCATTGAATTTGTGGTACGGAGGAGAAAGGATAAGGAGAAACGATGATTTTAGGAATGACGGTGATGGAGTTTATTGGCCAGATTTTTGGGCTGATTGCGGTAGTAATTTCCTTTGTGGCCTATCAAATGCCCACCCAAAAGAAGATTCTTTTTATGAATATGCTGGTAACAGTGGCAATCCTCTTGAACTATGCCTTTTTGGGCGCTACTACAGGCGTAATTTTGAATGTGGTTTGCTTCATCAGAAACATCATCTTTATGAATCGGGACAAAAAGATTTTTTCCTATAAGTTTTACCCCTATCTTTTGATGGTGATTATCGGAGGATTAAGTTTTCTCACCAGCGAAGGTGCCCATTCAATCCTCATTACCATTGGATTGATCATCAACACCTTTGCCCTGTCTTTGACTAATCCCCAGGCCACCCGCTACTGCATGGCAATTTCATGTAGCTTTATCTTTGCCTACAACATCTTTGTATTTTCCATCGGCGGTATGATAAATGAGGCAGTAGCCATCATCTCTTCGATACTGGGAATTATTCGTTACCGAAAAAATCAATCTCCCTCAGCATAAAATAAAGGCCCCATAAAAATGGGGCCGTAAAAAATTCTTTTATTTTTCGTTCAGGATGGGTTCAACAGGCTGGGGAGTAGGGATGGCAGGCTCATCCTCCAATGGTTGCAGAAGCTCCACCGGCACACGAGTAGTGGGGCGAATTGCCACCTTTACAATCACGGGATGGTTATAGCTTGTTTTTGTTTCTGGATCCTTCCGCTTTTCAAAGCCAAGATAGCTGGTAACATTGCTTTCTTGGTCAAAGGTAAAGGGCGGATTTTCAAAATACTTCATGGTATCAGGAGTGTACTGCAAGATGTTCATATTCAATGAAGTGGACACAAGCCTGTCCTCAGCATTGTAGGAATAATTGTACACGGAGGTATCGTTGTAGCTTTCCTCCCAATAAATAAGCCGATTGTGAATTGGGGAAACAAAAAGTCCGTTACAATGACGACGATATTCCAAACCAGCCAAATGAACATAACCGGGATTGGTAAAAAATACGCTTCCATCATCATACACGAACATTTCTGTAGAACCACTTTCCAAGGTGAACTTAAACTTACCAAAGGTAAAATCCTGGGCTTCTGCAGAAAATCGAGAAACCTGCCCACTAGTTCTGAATGCAATGGGGCTGCGAGCCTTGGTAAAGTACAAGTTTTCGTCCACCGTAACCATACAAATATCTTCGGGAGACACAGTGGCGAGGCTACCATTAGGATACAATTCCATGACAGAGCCTTCTTGAGGATAAATCTTTCCAATGGAAGAAGTTAATGGTTCAGATTTGCTCACGGTAAAGGACTGGATGGCTCCATTTTCGTGAAAGAACATGCGGTAGCCGCTCCGTGCAGAAACAACTCCAGACTTCAGCTTAACTTGGCAATCTTCTGCCAACTCCACTGAGGAAGGAATCCAGTTATCGTAAAAAGTAATTGTTTTTGCAGCAACCTTTATACGACCAACAGAGCCGGTAATATCAGTTTTCTTAGCAAGCTCCATTTCTTCCACTGCACCAGACTCATAAAAAGAGATAGGAGCTGTAGTGTAGGTCAAGTTTCCTACAGGACTGGCATATTCACCAGAAACAGCAGGCTGAAATTTCTGGATATTGCCATTTTCATAAAAGAAAACATCTTCCACTGCATCTAGTGCTCCTAATGGAGTATTCAATGTGGTGGCTTCCTTCAGGCGAACGTAAACAATCTTACCATTATTCTGCCGAACTTCCGTAATGCGTGCATCGCTTCCTTCTGGCAGGGGAACGGCAAAACTAGCTACAGCACAACACACCAACACCACTAATAAAATCAATTTTTTCATAGGGCCTCCTTTGACAACTAACAACGTCCGTAGCGGTCTTCAAAGCGAATGATATCGTCCTCTTCCAAATAGGGACCAGACTGAACTTCTATCAACTCCAGTGGCACCTTACCAGGATTTTCCAGTGCGTGAATCGTTCCCAAGGGGATGAAAGTGGACTGATTTTCTCCCAGCAAAAGCTCCTGATCTCCATTACGAACAAGGGCTGTTCCAGAAACTACAATCCAGTGTTCCGCCCGATGATAATGCATCTGAACAGAAAGCTTTGCTCCAGGCTTTACGGTAATATGCTTTACCTTGTAGCGGTGCCCCCGCTCAATGGATTCATAGCTTCCCCAAGGACGAACACCAACTTGGTTTTCTTCCACATTACTGTGACGGTCCAGACGCTTGAGCTCTTCCACAATGTCCTTTACATCCTGAACTTGGCCTTTGTCTGCCACCAGCACCGCATCCTTTGTTTCCACCACCACTGCATTTTTCAATCCAACGGTAGCCACCAGCCGACTTTGGCTGTAAATGTAGGAATCAGTTGTATTATGAGCAATGACATCACCAAAAATCACATTTTTGTTCTCGTCCTTTTGGTTGACTTCCCACAGGGCAGACCAGGCTCCCACATCGTTCCAACCTGCGTCCAAGGGAATCACCTTACCCTTGGTGGTTTTTTCCATAACAGCATAGTCAATGGAGCGGGAAGGGCTCGTGGCAAAGGCCTCTTTTTCCAAGCGGATAAAATCCACGTCAACTGCGGCCTTGGTGTAGGCAGCTTCCACGCTGGCAAAGATTTCTGGCTCAAACGCCTGCAATTCCGCCAAAAAGGTAGATGCCTTGAACACGAACATACCACTGTTCCAGAAATATTCTCCACTATCCAGATATTTTTGAGCCGTCTCACGGTTGGGCTTTTCCACAAACTTGTCCAAGGAGAAAACGGAATCCCCGCTTTTTACCTGAGCCTTGATGTAGCCATAGCCAGTTTCTGGAGCGGTGGGAGTAATACCAAAGGTTACAAGAAAGCCCTCGGCAGCCGTTTTACAGGCCAATTCCACACCAGCAGCCAACACATCCTTATTCTGGATAACATGGTCGGAAGGCAACACCACCATCACCGCATCTTTATCCACAGACTGGGCCTTTAAGGCTCCAGCGGCAATGGCAGGAGCAGTATTCCGTCCTAAGGGTTCCAAAATGATGAAGGGGTTTTGCACATTAATTTGAGCCAATTGATCTGCCACAATAAACCGATGGCTTTCGTTACAAATGACAATGGGAGAAGCAACATCTATGTTTTCCAAACGAAGCAAGGTTTCCTGAATCATGGTATTCTGAGCAGCCAAAGATAAAAACTGCTTGGGATACTGACTGCGAGACAGGGGCCACAAACGAGTTCCAGCTCCACCAGATAAAATTACGGGAATAATGGTCATAATAACTCCTGAATTTCAAGTATATCAGTCATAAGATTTTCTGTAAAGTTTTTGAAAATGAAGCGGTGGAAGGCAGTTTCATTCCATAAACTGAGCTATGAAAGAATCAACTTTCTCCCAATATACTTCAGGCTCAGTTTCCCTAGAGTCTGCATGGCCAGCACCAGCCACCACTAATTTATCTTTAGTGCAAGCAGCGGCTTGGTACACTTCTTCCAACATTTCAAAGGGAACAAAACTGTCTGCATCTCCATGAATAAAGAGGGTAGGGGTTTTGGATTGAGCCACAGCTGCAGCACAATCTACCTGAGAAAAGGAATACTTTGCCTTAATCTTGGTTACAAGAGAGGTGACAGGAATGAGGGGGAAGGGGGGCAGGCCAAAAAGATCTTGCAGCTGATGGGTGAATTCCTTTGTTACCGTAGAATACCCGCAATCAGCAATGGCAACCTTTACATTGGCAGGTAGCTGAGCAGAACCAGTGGAAATCATGGTAGTAGCAGCTCCCATGGAAACACCGTGCATGACAATCTCTGCGTCAGGGGACTTTTCAATAAGGATGGAAAGCCAACCTAACATATCAAAATGCTCCAACCAGCCCATACCGATGTAGCGTCCCTCACTTTCTCCGTGAGCACGATGATGGGGCAACAGCACATTCCATCCCAGTTGATGATAGTGCTGAGCGTAGGGAGCCATACTCAAAGGGCCAGCTTTATAACCATGTACCAGTAGCACATACTTGTTTGTTTCAGCTGCAGCGGGAATAAAGTACGCCTTAAGGTTCAAACCATCATGACTTTCTAGAGATTCCATGGAGCTGTTTTTTACCAGCCATTCTTCAACAGAACCAGGTAGCACTTCAAATCTTCTGATATCAACACCGCCACCAAACTGAGAATCCAGAGCATAGGAAAACATATAGTTTGCACCCAAAACAAGGCCAACTGCAAACAACACACAGAGAGCTAAAATCACATAAATCACGATCTTTGTAGCCTTTCGCATGTATTCAATATACCTAAAAATTCATTTTGAATCAAAGCTACCAAGAGGAATCAATCGGTTTGAAGAAGGAGAATTCTTGGGTAAAAATCGATTGATAAAAAAATCAACCGTAGACCAGTACAATTGAGGATTCACTCCTTGAGATTGGGCATGGGCAGCATGAGGCACCACCAGCTTAATTTTTGGACAGGTGGCAGCAACATACAATTCTTCCTGCATCCAAAAAGGAACAAAGACATCATTTTCTCCGTGGATAAAGAGGATGGGGATTTCTGATCGGGAAACAGCCTCCTCACAATCTACAGCTCCAAGAAAATTGCCTATTTCAATGCGGGATAACAGGGAGGTGACAGTCAACAAGGGAAAGGAAGGCAAGCCAAGGCCATGGGAAATCTTGTCTTCTAACTCGTCGGGGAGACTGCTGTAACCACAATCTTCCACAGCAGCCACCACATGGGATGGTAATTCCGGGGAACCAGCAGCCATCATCACTGTAGCAGCCCCCATGGAAATACCGTGGAGCAGAATCTGGGCATGGGGATTTTGGTCAATCACGGAATTGGCCCAGAGAATCAAATCCTGATGCTCTTTCCAGCCCATGGTGATGTAACGACCTTGACTGTAGCCGTGGGATCTATGGTCGGGAACAAGCACATTCCATCCAGCTTGATGGTAGACGAAAGCGTATTCCGCCATGGACAGGGCTGAGTTCTTGTAGCCGTGGCACAGAATCACGTAGCAGTCGGTGGGTTCCGAGGCAGCAATAAAATAAGCATGTAAGATGAGATTGTCCTGAGACAAAATTTGCCGTTGCTTGGCAGTAAGTAACATCCATTCCCGCTGTTTTGCAGAATGACTCATCAATGGAGCAGAAGATTGTATTTCTGAAGGAAAAATCCTTCCGTTCACATTTGTATCAAGAACAAAAACTAGGGTGAAATGGGCAATTACAAAAATCAGAACAACCGACACTACCAGCAAGGTGGAAATAACTGTGATAGTAATTTTTGCAAGGTTCTTCATACTCCAAAATATAGAAGGAGACAGAACCGATTGCAAAAAAAGTGGGAAAGTTTAACCTTCACCGATGACTTTATTTTACCCGTGTCATGCACGACGAACACATTTACCGTCAGGTGGGGAGAGTAGAGTACAAGGGACATGACATCGTAGCCCCCTGATGACTCTGACCAAAAGAGGAGATGTTCCCCCTAACGAGCAGTAATCCTACAAAAAGATGAGACCTAGGATTCCCAGGGGAATTAGATACACCGCAAACCATTCTAGCTTGCCCTTGCGAACAATCTTCATGAGAACGGACAGGGCAAAAATGCCTGCAATAAAGGCGGAGATACAACCTGCAACCACTGGAGCAATTCCTACGGCAGAACCAATTTCATCCAAGTCCTCCAGCTGCAACACAAAGGCTCCGAGAATAGCTGGAATGGAAAGCAAAAAGGAGAACTCTCCAGCCTGTTCACGATCAACACCGCACAAAAGAGCTCCGGCAATGGTGCTTCCTGAACGAGAAATTCCTGGGAGCACGCCAAAGCCTTGAGCCAGTCCGATACCCAGCCCCTGCAAGGGTTTTACGCCACTAGCCTTACCAACAGTGGCATCGAGGTCAGCAGCAAGACGCTTTTTTCGTCGCCGTTCTTCCATTGCATCACCAAAAATCAGCAACCCAGCGGTAATGAAAAAGCCCACGCAAATAAGTTTTTCGTCAATATCTTCCACCACGTCGGACAAGAAAATACCAAAAATCCCTGTTACAAGGGTTCCCAGTAACAAGGCAAGAATAGTTTGCAAGTCAGCCTTATCTTCTGGCAAGGAACGGCGAGCAATCCATCTACCCACCACCTGCAACAAGCTCCAAATTCGCTTGCGAAAGAACAAAACTACTGCACCTAAGGTAGCCAAATGGAGGAATACATCGAACAAAAGCGGAACATCCTCTAAATTAAACAATTCCTGTGCAATAGCCAAATGACCTGAACTAGAAATAGGGAGAAACTCCGCAATTCCCTGTAATAAACCAAGCAAGATACCTTCTAAAACTGACATATACTTCATTCCTATCCTTTCACGTAAGCAACAAAAACACTGCAAATATTGAGAAATGCAGGAAAAATATAACATAAAATGACATTAAATGCACTATCAAATTTTCAGCATGCCTCTTATGGAATACCCTGATTTTTTCCGCTATAATAACATTGTAATAAATCTAGATTCGTAAACTTCTATAAAATTAAGGAGATTTTATGACACAAGTAAAGTTGAATTTGAAAAGAATTTTTCAGTCATTTACCGGCCTTTCGCTGCTGGTGGCCTTGCTTTTTGCCGTCAGCTGTACTTCCACAAAGGTTTCTGACAACCAGCCACTGCCCTCAGACCCAGCAGTACTTTCAGGAAAGCTGGAAAATGGCATGAGTTATTTTATTCAGAGGAACACAGAGCCTGCCAACAGAATCTTGCTTCAGCTGGTTATCCGTGCTGGATCCAACATGGAAGAAGATGACCAGCAAGGTGTGGCCCATCTTTTGGAACACATGGCTTTTAATGGCTCAGAAAACTTTGAGCCACAGGAGCTGGTAAGCTATTTTGAGTCCATCGGCATGAACTTTGGAGCCGACGTAAACGCCTACACCAGCTTTGACGAAACTGTTTATCTGCTGGAGGTTCCTGCCGACGATCCCACCATGCTGGACACAGGAATGCTGGTGTTCCACGACTGGGCCTGCGGTCTGACCATTTCCCAAGAGGAGCTAGATCAGGAGCGAGGCGTTGTAGTGGAGGAATGGCGATTACGCCGTGGCTTGAGAGGTCGCATTAACGACACTCAGATTCCCCTTTTACTAAAGGATTCTCGCTATGCAGAACGCCTTCCCATTGGAAAAATGGATGTGATTCAAAATGTTCCACGGCAGCGTGTGGTGGATTTTTATGAAAAATGGTATCGCCCAGAGCTTATGTCTGTGGTGGTAGTTGGTGATGTAGAACCAGAAAAAATAGAAGCTTTAATTCAAGAGGTAATGGGAGATATTCCTGCTTCCGAAACCCCTATTGAAAGGGAAACATATTCAGTTCCCATGCAGACAAAGCCTGTAGTGCAAATTATGCGGGATCCAGAGCAGTCCTACCAGCTGATCCAGATTTTGGAACAGGTGGAAAGTCAGCCCATTACCACTGTAGCACTCATGAAGGAGGACATCCTCACCGAAATAGCTAGCTCCATCTTCAATATGCGGCTTTCTGAAATTAACCAGTCTGCCGACTCCCCCTGGATTGATGCTGCTATTGCAAGTCAATTTATCACCAACAATACCGCCTTTCATCTGTTGGGCTTGGTGCCCTTAAACGACCAGTTTGACAAGGGCTTTAACACCTTGCTGGAGGAATTCCTTCGGTACAAGAAATTTGGTGCCATTCAAGGAGAATTAGACAGAGCCAAGCAAAATATCCTTGCTTCTGCTGAACAAACCTGGAAAAATCGAGACAAAATCAATTCAAGTCAGATTGCTTCAGACATTGTTAACTCCATCGTTACAGGTGACACCTTAGTTTCCGTAGACGAAATGTACAAACTGTATCAGCAAGTGATTCCCTCCATCACCTTGGAGGAGGTAAATGAGGTGGCAGCCACTTGGTTCAAGAACCTTGGCACCATCCTCTTTGCCCTTATCCCAGAAAACACCATTAATTTCCCCAGTCAAGAGGAATTGCTGGCACAGTGGCAGAATTTCAAACCTGCAAAACCACTGGAGCCCTATACCGAAGGCGACTTAGACGGTGATTTGATGGCAGTTCCCACTGAGCAGGGTAGTGTAAGCTATGAGGGAACCTTACCAGGAACAGATATTCTTTCCTACAAGATGTCCAATGGCGCCACCTTGCTGCTGAATCAAACTGACTTCAAGCACAACGAAATCTTGTTCAATGCCGTTAGCCAAGGTGGACTTTCCCTACTTTCCGACAAAGATTTTCCTTCAGGAGCCTTTGCCGTAAGCTACAACAATCTGTCTGGTCTCAATGGCTTTACCCCCACAGACTTGCAGAAAAAGCTGACAGGAAAAAATGTTTCCCTGTACAGCTACATTAACAACTACAACGAGCAGCTGACAGGTTCCACCACCACTCAGGACTTGGAAACCTTGATGCAGCTGATTCACCTTCAGTTTACTGCAGCAGACTTCACAGACACTGCTTGGGCAAACCTCATGAATAATAGAACCTTGCAAGCTCAAAATCGTGGAGCCCACCCCAATGATGTTTTTTCTGACAAGATAATTCAGCTCTTGTACGGAGACAATATCAGAAAGCAGCCTCTCACCATGGATTTCTTGGAAAAAGCAAATCCCCAAACTGCGGAAAAAGTCTTTACCCAGCGATTTGCCGATGCAGGAGACTTTACCTTTATCTTCACGGGGGACTTTAATCAGGAAGAAATACTAGAGCTGGCAGCCACCTATCTTGCCACCCTGCCTGCCACCAACAGCCAGGAAAAAGCCATTTGGCGAGAAGTAGATTTTCCCAAGGGAATTAACAAGGCTGTAGTTAAGAAGGGGCTGGAAGAGCAGAGTCAGGTTTTTATTGCCTTTGGTGGCAACCTACCCACAGTAGATCCTGCCACTGCCTATCAGGAATCAGAAATGCTTTCCATGTTGCAAAACCTTTTGGAGATACGATTGCGAGAAGTAGTGCGAGAAGAAAAGGGCGGAACCTACAATGTAAGCGTGAGTGCCTCCATGGAATTGTACCCACAAAGAAACTTTATGGTAGAAATCTTCTTTGGTTGCCAGCCCGGCCGTGAACAGGAACTTACCGACGCTATCATAGAAGAGGTAGAAAACCTGAGGAAAAACCTTGTGGATCAGTCCTACCTCACAAAATTACAGGAGGCATACCGCCGCTCTAAGGAAACAGCCCTGAAAACAAACAGCTACTGGGGGCGCATGGCTGGTAGTGCCACACTGAGAGGCTTTTCCACCACCACTATTGCTGATGCAGACACCATTCCTAGATTGGTAACATCACAGGCTATGCAGCAACTAGCACAACGGTATCTTGATCCCAGCAATTACGTAGTGGTTTTCCTAGAGCCAGAATCCACAAAAAAATAACAGCAGAAACACCATTTCTGCAAACTTAACATAATAAAAAAAGCCAGAGATTGAAATAATTTCAGTCTCTGGCTTTCTTATTTTTCACAGTTCCCAAGAAGTAGGGGAGTGTTACATCATCTTTACCTTGCTCTTAAAACAGGCCAACCCTTCGTTGGGATATTCTTTG
>JAZQSR010000099.1:0-7478 GCA_045630225.1 Treponema sp.
TGTAGCCATTGTACTGGGGAGGATTGTGGGAAGCGGTAACTACAACACCAGTATCACAGCCCAAAGTGCGGATTGCATAGGAAAGCTCTGGGGTGGGCCGCAGACTGGTAAACAGGTAGGTTTTAAAGCCGTTGGCAGCAAAAATACAGGCGGTGGCCTGGGCAAAGACATCGGAGAACCGCCGGGAATCGTAGGCTACAACGGCAGAAAGCTGACCTGCCTTGGCTTTTTCGGGATAGGTCTTGATGATGTAATTTGCCAAGCCCTGGGTGGCGTTGTTGATAACCCAGGTGTTCATGCGGTTTGTTCCACCACCGATAACGCCTCTCAAACCACCTGTACCGAATTCCAAATTCTGGTAGAAGCGGTCTTCTAGTTCAGCCTTGTTGTCTGCGGCAATCAAATCCTTCACTTCCTTGCAAAAGCCTTCATCCTGCTCCTGGGCAATATAATCCTTTGCCCGCTGGAGAATTTCGTTATAGTCCATAATTCCTCCTGATTGAGTGAAAATCTCTTTTTCCTATTATAACAATGCAAGGAGTAAAAAACAAGGAGAATGTCAGTAGGTGAAGTCACTGGACTTTGATTTCTGGAACAAGATACGATGCCTTACATAAGAAGGAAAAGTGTGGTAGAGTTTATTAGGTCATGACAATGGCTGCTTGAGATGGTACGGTTGGATACCATGACAAAATTAGGTCCAAGAGGAGAATGTAATGAAATATACCGTGAAGGGGAACGTGTTCAAGGTGTTGTGTTCCCTGCTGTTGTTGGTAAGTTTAGTTGCCTGTTCTAAAACGAAGGCAGGTCAAGCACAAGGGACTGGAGAGAAAAATCTTTTGCCTGCAGGGACTGAACTTTCGGCTGCAGTGGTGATTGAGGGAAAGGAGTTTGCCAAAACCAGCGAGGTAGTGGTTATCGATGAAAATATGGTTATTGTTGGTCGGCCAGGTGACAAAAGCGAAACCTTCCTTCCAGGAAGAATTGTTATGATCGCCCCCTTTGCCATAGGTCGATACGAGGTTACCCAGGAATTGTATGAGGCTATCATGGGGAATAATCCCAGCGGAAACTTGGCAACAACACGGGCTGTGGAAGCAGGAGAATTGGAACATTTGCGACCTGTGGAGACTGTTTCCTGGTATGAGTCCCTGTTGTTCTGCAATTTGCTCACAATGGCCACCTTGGGGCAGGATAATTGTGTGTATTATCGTGACAAGGAATTCCGACAGGTGTACACAAAGGAGGATGCAAAGCTCCAGAAACTACCCTACATGAACCTAGAAAAGAAGGGATACCGCTTGCCCTTGGAGGTTGAATGGGAATTGGCTGCCCGTGGTGGAAACCCTGATGACGCTGCCAACTGGACTTTGGAGTATGCCGGTAGCAATGTGATTGAAGAGGTAACCTGGTACAATGCAATTAGCCTGAGCAAAAGCCATGAAGTTGGTGTAAAGGCTCCCAACAGCCTTGATTTGTACGATATGAGCGGAAATATTTGGGAGTGGTGCTGGGACTGGTTCGGTACACTGAAGGTGGAAACTCCTGTTACTGGTTTGGTGGAACATTCTTCTTCCGGTGCCTATCGAGTGTATCGTGGAGGAAGCTGGGGACGAAGTTTGCCCTATTGTACCGTGTATACTCGCAGTGGCATTGTGCCTGAATACGATGGAAAGATTTTAGGTTTCCGTATTGCCCGTTCCCTGTAGACTGTTGTAGAAGGGGGAGCTGGATTATTTCAGCTTCCCTTGCGATTCCCCCTTCATCATGATAGAATAAGGCCATGGCGAAAGAGGATTATCGTATTCAAGCATATAAGCGGGTGGCAACCATGACACCCTCAAACGTTCCTGTGGAAGGGCAAGATGGCTTTACTCCCAACGTGGCTGCCGATTTGGTGAGGGCTTCCCTTGCCAATGGTGGTGGTGTTCGAGGTGTGGTAAATGGCCAAGTCATTGGTGAAGGAAATCCCCCTGCAAATGGAAAAAGTCTCAAAGATGCAGATGCTTCTGCCGGTGGAAAACAAAAATCAACGGTGGCAGGAAAGTGGAGCCTACAGGATTTGTTGGCCACTGCCCTGCAAAAAACTGACCCTGCAAACTGGAAAACCTCCTTCCAACAGCCCACATCAAAGGCTGCTTCTCCCGCTGAACCTCCTCAAAAACAAACAGAAGTTTTTCGTCCTCAGCAGCTAGGAACTGGCACCTTTGCTGCTGGCTTTCAGTCTGGAAATCAAGGAAGCACCAGGGCTACTTCTGGGAATCAAGTGTCATCTTTTGCTGAACATCAGAGGCGACAATCAGCTGGAAACCAAAGCATAAATGCAGCTGTGGCCAGAAGTCAAATGGCTCAAACTGCTGGTCGGCAAGGAGCGCAAGCCTCAGGCAAACAAGGAGCACAAGCCTCAGGGAATCAACCACGGCAAGCTGCCAGTGCTTCCCAATCCTTTGGCAATCAAGATGTGATGCGCCACGGTTTGATTAAGGTTCCCGCTGCCCCTCGTGAGGCTGACGGACGAGAGAATATTTATCGTAGGGTGGCAAAATTTCTGCTTTTGATTGGTACTGATGAGGCTGCCAAGGTTATTTCTCACCTTTCACCAGAGCAAACAGAGCGAATTATTCCGGAAATCGTTTCCATCCGTCGTATTGACCCTGACGAGGCGGCTGTTATTCTGGAGGAATTCAAAACCTTGCTGGACAATGCCCGTCAGCAGGGAGGTGTGGCCACTGCTCGCAATATCCTTGAAAAGGCCTTTGGCAGTGACCGTGCCGAAGAATTGATTTCCAAGGCCGTTCCCTTTCCCGAAGGCGTGCCCTTTGACTACCTGCAGGAAATGGACGGTGAGCGAGTCTTCCTCTTGCTCAAAGATGAACCTCCGCCAGTGCAAACCTTGGTGCTTTCTCGTCTCAAACCAGCTGTGGCTGCAGAAGTTATCAATCAGCTTGACAGCGACCAGAAAAAAGAAATTATTCGTAGATTAGCTAAGCTTGCTCCCATGGACCCAGAGATTTTGCGACGGGTAGACAAGGCTATGCATGAAAAGGTGTTGATGATGAATACCCATGCTGCCGATTCCATGGATGGTCGTGGAGCCTTGACGGAAATCCTGAAGCGAATGAGTCCTAATGCAGAAAAGGATATTTTGACGGCTTTGGCTGACCTTGACCCTGACTTGAGCAATGATATTCGAGATAGACTTTTTACCATGGACGACATTCTTATGGCAGACGATCGCTTTATTCAGAAAAAGCTTCATACCATGGGAGAAGGAGAAATTGCCCTGTTGATTGCAGGAAAGCCAGAATCCTTCCGTCAAAAAATTCTTTCCAATGTGTCAAAAAATCGTGGAGATGTTATTCTGGAAGAAGAGGTTTTGCGTCGGCCCATGCGTCGCCGTGATTGCGATGAGGTGACAGCCCGCTTCTTCAGTATATTGCGACGAGCCTGGGAGGAAGGAAGCCTCATTATCCACGGCCGAAGCGACGACATTTACGTGTAGCTTTACGTCCGCTTGACTCCTGCATCCATTGCCTCCCGACTGATTTTGATCCACAATGGGCGGCCGTGGGGGCAGTGGGGATCTTCTAATGCTAGGGTGTCCAGGGCAAGCTGACAGGCGGTGTCCTCATCTAAAACCGTTCCGTCCATAACAGCTTGACGGCAGGCATTGGTAGAAGCAAGACTTGCCACCAGCTCTTCTGGGGAGATACGCTTGTTCAATAAATCCCGCTCTAAGTCTGCCTCTGTTCCTTTCCACTGAACTGGCACTGAATAAAACTCCCAGCGAGGAGCTGCTCCTGCTGACTCACATTCTTTTACTTCAAAGCCTGCTTTATAAAGAGAATCCTGTAGTGACCGAAGATACTCATCGTCGGCGGTGCTTGTTGTTTCTATGACATAGGGAATCAGCAGATTTTGTCTTTGGCCAGCTTGGGCAATAAACTGGTTGTACAAAAGCCGCTCGTGGGCTGCATGCTGGTCAATGAGATACAGGCTATCTCCAAGCTCCACTACTAAATACACACCTTGAGTGGTTCCCAGATAGCGAAATCCCTTGGGCTGTGTTCCAGCAGAATTTTGCTTTGCTGGTGCTTGAGAAAGAAGACTCTGGTTTGAAAGACTGTCACCGAAGAAATCAGTTCTTGAAGAACTTGTTCTTGTGGACTCATCTTCTAAGAAAGCTGTTTCTGAGAAACTTTTTCTTGGAGCTTCATAGCTTGGTGAAGCTGTGGCAGCAAAACCTGCTCCTGTGGGAATATCTTGACTGTAGCAGTCATTGAAAAAAGTATTTCGTACATCAGGTGAAGGGGTATTGTTGCTAAAATCCCCTGTGGAGCAAGAATTCTTGCTATGAGCTTCTCGTGATTGCTGCCACCATTTTTTGCTAGAAACCTGTAGTGGGCCTTGGTCATAAATATTTTCTGTGGTGTGGTCTTGTTCTTCGGCATGGGCTTGTTCTTCTGTCCACAAAGTTTGAGCCACCAGTGAAGAAGGCTTTTGTGGCTCCTTCTGGTGAGTATCCTCTGAGGGAAAAAGTGCATCCAGGGCCTGGGCTGAAATCTTGGACACAGAGTAATTTCTGAAAAATTGCCGAACTGCCTGGCTTACACCACGATGGATGGGGGCAATATCCTTGAATCTGGCCTCTCGCTTGGCTGGGTGAATGTTAAAGTCCACCAAGGCGGGATTTACCTCCAAAAAAAGGGCTGCCACAGGATGGGTGCCATTGGGAAAATAGCCGGTGGCCCCGTAGTCAATGGCTTGCATGAGGCTATATTCAGTGATTTTCCGTCCGTTTACGTAGATATAAATCAATTTCTTGTCGTTTCGGGCAACGGAAGGCTCACCGATGATGATGGTAAACTTCCAATCCTGCTGAGAAAGCTCCTGGGATTCAGGGGAGCTGTGGATTTCGTAAAACAGCTCTGGAGATTCCTTGAGGCCCAGGGCTTCGGTAAATCTCTGGGCCAGGCTTTGTCCCTTGGGCAGGTCTAGCCGCTGTTTGCCATCTACCAAAAGGCGGAAGGAAATGTCGGTGCGGGGCAGGGATTTTTCCACAAAGGTTTGGCGGCACATGGTGGTTTCTGCGGCAGGTCGCTTGAGAAAGGTTCGTCGGGCGGGAAAGTTTTCAAAGAGGGCTTCCGACTGAACGATGGTGCCTTGGTTCAAGTTGGCAGGAACAATGTGATGCTCCTGAGTTACCGATGCAGTGAGTCGCCAGGAGCTGGAATTGCCAGCTTCATCTTGGGTGGCAGTGGTGATTTGCAATCTACTGACGGCGGCAATGGATGAAAGGGCCTCACCTCGGAAGCCCAAGGTGGAAAGGTTCATTAAGTCCGTTTCCGCCGTGATTTTACTGGTGGCGTGGGGGCGGGCACAATGTTCTAGGTCCTGCCGTGTCATCCCAATGCCGTTGTCTACCACCCGAATCCGCTCAATGCCTCCGCCTTCAATTTCTACCTGAATCCAGTCTGCTCCTGAGTCCACAGCATTGTCCAGTAGCTCCCGCACAATGGCGTTGGGCCTGTCGATAACCTCTCCTGCAGCAATTTTTCTGGCAACTTCTGCTGGCAAACTGCGGACAGGACGACGGGGAGACTTGGAGTGCTGGGCTGGAGATGCAAAGGAGGACTGGCGTTCTTCCATGCTAGAAATCCTCTCCTGTGGTGGCAAATAAATCAAGCTGAGGTTCGGGGCCAGTTTTGGCCACTGAGTCAGGCTGGTTCATGAGGATTTGAATCTTTCCTTCGATTTTGTCCAATTCTTTTTCCATGCCACGAGCCAGAGTAATGCCTTCCTCAAAGTATTTTAGTGCTTCTTCGAGGGTAACGTCACTTCGCTTTATGTCGCTTCCAATTTGCTCCAAACGCTGGAGCCGCTGCTCAAAATTTTTCATCTATCTTCCTCCGTTGTGAGTACCTGTGTTTGAATGATGCCTGTTGCGGGGCGAATCTCAAGAACTTGTCCTGGCTTTGTGTCAGCTGGACTGCGGATAACCTTGCCAGTGGCCTTGTCCTGTACCATGGAATAGCCTCTAGCCAAAATTGCCGAAGGATTTGCTCCCTCCAAGTCCCGAAGGCTATTTTCTATGCGATGGCGGGCATCCTTGCACTTGTCTTCCATGGCAGAAAGAATCAGCTCCTTGGCGGTGTCGAATCGAGCAAGAAGTGGCTGCTGGATGGTGCGGAACCGTAGCTCCAAGGAATCGGGAGTAAAGGATTTGACTAAAAGCCTCATTCGATCTAGCCGACTGGAAATGCTTTCGTAAAAATCCCGACGCCAATACTCCATCTGCTGGGTTACCTCTGAAAGCAGGGGTGTTACCAATTCAGCTGCGGCGGAGGGAGTGGGGGCTCTCATGTCGGCGGCAAAGTCTGACAATGCCCAGTCAATTTCATGTCCCACTGCAGATACCACGGGAATCTGGGATTCTGCCACGGCTCGAACTACTACCTCCTCGCTAAAGGGTAAAAGGTCTTCCAGTGAGCCTCCACCACGACCTACAATCAGCACGTCGGCCATGTTGTAGGCGTTGGCCACTGCAATCATGCGGGCAATGGCTGGTGCTGCGTCGGCTCCCTGTACCTGGCAGGGAAGGACAGTAACAGAGACCTTGGGATTACGCCGTCCCATAATCTGGAGAATGTCTCGTAAGGCTGCTCCTGTGGGACTGGTAACCACAGCCACCCGCTGGGGAAAGTAGGGAAGATCACGTTTTCTGTCCTGGTCAAAAAGACCTTCTGCTGCCAAACGCCGCTTCCGTTCCTCCAGCATCATCAAGATATTGCCTGTACCAGCTAGCTCCATGGATTCCACTATAATCTGATAGCTTCCTCGTGGAGCATAAACTGAAATGGAACCCTTTGCTCGCACGAGAGTTCCGTCTGCTGGAGTGAAGTTCAAGCCTCGCATCCTGCCCTTGAACATGACGGCAGAAATGGTGGCATCCTTGTCCTTCAGTACAAAATATAGATGGCCAGTGCTGGCTGGCTTGCAGTTAGAAATCTCTCCTTCCAAGGTAATGCTTGAAAATCGAATTTCCAGCAAATCCTTTATGCGGGAAGTAAGCTCTGATACCGTGAGTACAGGGGGAGTGGTCATATCCATGGGTGCAGTATAGCATAGGTAAATTGAAAGTGAAAGGGGCAACAGGGAAACCCTAATCAGCCTCGCACTTCGCTACGCTCACAGTTCGGCTGCTCAGGGAACCTCCCTGTTGCCCCAACGCTTTCGTTCATGGGGCTATACTGTGGATAGATTCGCATTATATTTTCTTGCCCGTATTATGAGTGCCTTGATTTGAACATGGTTCCGTCTGTATCAAATTTTCTTGACAACAAAACAATAGTTATGATAAATGATATGTTAAAAAATACACAACTTGGATCAAATCCATCTACGAATAAAAATAAAAAAAGAGTAAAATGTAAAAAAATGAGATGTATTTCAATTCTTGAATTTGTTATTCTTTTCTC
>JAZQSR010000100.1:0-6236 GCA_045630225.1 Treponema sp.
CTAATCAATACCGTTCGCCCAGCATACAATTTATCCAAGGCAGCTTCCACCACGCTTTCTGTCTGGGCATCTAAGCTACTGGTAGCCTCATCACAAAGCAAAAGTCCATTTTTGTTTTCGTCCACCATGGCTCTGGCAATAGACACCAGCTGTCCTTGGCCACCAGAAAGACGTATTCCTTCTTGTCCCAAAATAGTGTCGTAGCCTTGAGGGAGTTGCAAAATGAAATCCTCAGCCCCAATAATCCTGCAGACCTTCTGCACCTGCTCCAGAGAAATATCACGACCCATGGTAATATTTTCCAAAAGGCTTCCATGGAAAAAGTAAGGCTGAGCAGGAATCATGGCAAGATGACTCCATCCTTGGAAATCCTGTCCATTTACCTTATACTCACCAGTTTTCTCAGTGAGGGCTCCTGCTAAAATCCGCAGCAAGGTGGTTTTTCCCGCACCACTTCTTCCAGCAATTGCATAAATTTCACCTGGCTCCAGCTGAAGGTCAATCCCCTTCAAAACCTCACGTTCCCCCCAGCAAAAGGTAAGCTTGTTTAAAGCTACCTGTGGAGGCTGATTTTGAGACAGTTCCAAATTCTCTGTAGCAGCTGTATTCTTTTCTTCTTGAGCCTTCTTTGCAGATGAAACTCGTGCTAAAAATTCAAACATTTGGTCAGCAGAAAGAATGGCATTCTGGCTGTCGTGATATCGCTGTCCCAACTGACGCAGGGGCTGAAAATATTCTGGTGCCAGCAAAATGATAAATAAAGCTACTTCAAAAACCTCTCGGCCATCTGCCAGTCGGATTCCCAAGCCCACCGCCACTAAGGCAATGCTAATGGTGGTAAACAATTCCAAAGTCAAGGCAGAAAGAAAGGCCACCCGCAAGGTTTTCATAGAAGCAAGGCGAAAATCATCGCTTACCTTGCGAATCTTCTTTTCCTGCTGATACTCACGATTCCAATTCCGCAAAGTGGCAAGTCCTGCCAGCACATCCTGCAAATAGCCCCCCATACGAGCCATGGCTTCCCAGCTGGAACCAGCCATCTTGCGGCTCCATTTTCCAATGAGCATCATAAAGCCAGGAATCAAAGGAGTGGCAATTAAAAAGATACAGCCAGAAATCCAATCAAAGGGGAAAACCACAATCAAATAAGCTATTGGAATCAAGGCACTTTTAAAAAGCTGGGGCAAATAGCGACAAAAATATACATCAAGAGTACCTAAACCTTGAGTTAAAAGGGTAAAAAATTCTCCTCGCTGACGATGTTCCATCTCGCCAGGCCCCAGCACTCCCACCTGTTCTAGCAGCTTGTCCAACAGGGTATGCTTTACTAAACCTGCAACCTGCAGGGCAAAGTGCTCCTCCATCCACTGGAATAAGCCTCGCAATAAAATAATTGCCACCAACAAGATAAAAAGATTATAGGCCGAAGCCAAATTCTGCTGCAAGAAAAAAATGCGATTCACAATCCGTGCCACCACAAAGGCCTGAACCGCGGTACAAGCACCAGAACCAAGGGATAGCGCAAGCACTGCACCTTGGCACTTCAAAGCCTTCTTATCCTGCACCTTCCAAAGGGTTTTACTGAACATATACTTCCTAATTCTTTTTAATACAGTCGGTCAAGGGACGCTTCGCTTAAACTCTTGACTCGCCTTTGTTACGGTTCTCCTAAAATGGTAGAACCATAATACAGTCGGTCAAGGGACGCTTCGCTTAAACCCTTGACTCGCCTTTGTTACGGTTCTCCAAAAATTGTAGAACCGTAATAAAAAAGGCTGACGATAGCATACACCACCATCAGCCTTCATGAAATTATGACCCCTTATGCAACGAGCCATAATTTTGAATCAATTAATAATGCAAATCCTTTTCTGTAACCCGCTTGCGGAATACCCAGTAGCTCCATACCAAGTAGGCAAGAACAACAGGTACTGCAGTCAAAGCAACAATGGTCATGATTTTCAATGTCTTGGGGCTGGAGCTTGCATTGTAAATATCAAGGCTCTGTCCACCAGCCAAGGTAGAAATCATTACATTGGGGAACATAGAGAAGAATACAGTTACAACAACCATAACGATGGCCAAGGAAGAGCAGATAAATGCCTTTCCATCAAGTCCCTTTGCCTGCAGCAATACTGCAAGAATCAAAAGAACTGCTGCCAAAGCTACAGCGATGATAGAAATAGGTCCATTGGTCAAAAGACGTGTCTTAACGGCTGCAAATACAACCCAAGCTACAGTTACAACCAACATGGCAAGACCAAGCTTTGTTCCCAAAGCTTTTACTCTATCTTCAATTGCCTGAACCCCATTCTTCAACTTCAAGAACAACAATCCGTGGAAGGTCAATACCAACAACATGGTAACACCACCCAACAAGGTGAAGGGTGTCAACAAGGTAAAGAAGTTACCAGCATATTCCATGTTAGCATCGATAGGAACACCAGTCATAAAGTTGCTTACTGCTACACCGAAGAGAACGGAAGGCAACAGAGAACCAACACAGAACAAGATATCCCAAGTCTTGCGCCAAGTAGCACTGTCGTGCTTACTGCGGAAGTCAATGGCAACACCACGAATAATCAATGCAAACAAGATGGCAAACAATGCCAAGTAGAATCCACTGAACAATGTTGCATACCAGTTAGGGAATGCAGCAAAAATAGCTCCACCAGCAGTGAGCAACCAAACCTCGTTGGCGTCCCAGTGAGGTCCAATAGTGTTCAATACAACACGGCGCTCTGTATCATTCTTTGCAACGATGGGCAACAAGGTACCAACACCGTAGTCAAATCCTTCCAGCACAAAGAATCCGCTGAAAAGTACAGTAATCAGAATAAACCACAATGTATTTAAGTCCACAGTGAAGCCTCCTTATCGTTTTCAGCGATTTCTGTATCGGTAACAGGATTCTTGATACCATGGCGAACCATCAACACAAGCTCAGCAATAGCCAATGCTGTGTAAATCAGGATGAAGCCTACAAAGGAGATAAGAACTGAACCAGAACCTGTTACAGTGGAAACACCGTCTTCCATCTTCATCAAGCCATACACAACCCAGGGGTAACGACCCATTTCAGCCATAATCCATCCGAAGGTATTAGCCAAGAAGGGAAGAACAAGGGAGATGGAGAATGCAACCATCAACTTCTTGTAATCAGTCAAAGGCTTCTTCTTGCGGCTGATGATTACGGAAATAATACCCAAGATGAGCATGAGACCACCTGCACCAACCATGATGCGGAAACTCCAGAACAATACTGCAACAGGAGGAATGTAGTTTCCTGGTCCATGTTCAGCTTCCATCTGAGCCTGTACATCATTGATACCCAATACCTCTCCAGAGGGCTTCAGGTAATACAAGAAGCTCAACATTTTGGGAAGCTCAAGAGCGGAGTTATTCTTGCGTTCATCCTGATTGATGTCGGCAACAATGGTAAAGGGAGCAGGATCTGCTGTTTCCCACAAAGCCTCTGCAGCAGCAGCCTTCATGGGCTGTTCATCCTTGATGGAAATCATCTGTTCGTGTCCAACAAAGATAACAAGAACAACACCAACCAAAGCAGCTACAGCACCAAACTTGAAAGACTTGGTAAAGAAAGCATCATTGCTCTTTTTCAGCAAGTTGATGGCAGAAACACCTACGATGAAGAAACCAGCAGTTGTAAGACCAGCTGTCAACACGTGGGGGAACTGCTTCCACAAGTGTGGGTTAGTCAACAATGCAGTAAAGCTTTCCATCTCTGCACGACCTGCTGCCTCGTTCAAAACATATCCTACAGGATTCTGCATGAAGGAGTTTGCCAACAAGATCCAGAAAGCAGAAAGGGAGGTTGCAAGTGCAGCCAACCAAATTGACAACAGGTGTACTTTCTTTGAAAGTTTTTCCCAACCGAAAATCCAAACACCCAAGAAGGTGGATTCAATGAAGAATGCCACCAATGCCTCAATAGCCAAAGGTGCACCGAAGATATCACCAACAAAGCGGGAATATCCTGACCAGTTCATACCAAACTGGAATTCCTGAACAATACCAGTTACAACACCCATGGAGAAGTTAATCAAAAATAACTTTCCCCAGAACTTTGCCATCTGCTTGTACTTTTCATCACCTGTCTTTACGTATACAGACTCAAGAACTGCCACCAAGAATGACAATCCAATGGTCAGTGGTACGAAAAGAAAGTGATAGATTGTGGTAACTGCAAACTGGGCTCGAGCTAAGCTCAATGTGTCCACAATAGCCTCCTATTTCCTTTTTTCCTACAAAATTTACTTTATGTAGAAACACATTATAGACTCAAATTTTACTCCCTAAATGACGATTCGTCAAGAACTTTTTTGCCCGTGTATTATCTAAACAAGAATATTTGATACAAAAAGAGTTATTTATCTGTAAACAATTTCCGCAAAGCCTGAATCTGTACTGTTACGGCCTCTGGTGCTGGTCCACCAGTAAGATTACGGGCTGTAACACAAGCCTGAGGTGTTATAAGAGAGAAAATATCACCTTCTATAAGTTCGGAACATGATTGCAAATCTTCCAAAGATAAATCTTCTATATTACAACCTCTGTCTATGCACATTCTTACAGCCTTTGCTGCAACTCCATGGGCAGTTCTAAAGGGCATTCCCTTGCGAACAAGATATTCTGCAACATCGGTGGCATTGGCGTGTCCCCCAGTGCAAGAAGCAGCCATTCGCTCGGTATTCCAACGTGCAGTTCCAATCATCTGGGTAAATACTTCAAGGCAGGAAGTAACTGTGTCGTAAGCATCAAAGAGGCTTTCCTTGTCCTCCTGCATGTCACGATTGTATGACAGCGGCAAGCCCTTTACCATGGTCAGAAGGGCAATCAAATTTCCGTAGACACGTCCAGTGCGTCCACGGATCAATTCTGCAAAGTCAGGATTTTTCTTTTGAGGCATGATGCTGGAGCCTGTGGACCATTTTTCTGAAAGGTCAATGAACTTAAACTCCTCTGTTGACCAGATAATCACTTCTTCACAAAAACGAGAAAGATGAGTCATCAACAAGGAAAAGGCGGCAGTAAACTCGATGCAATAATCACGGTCAGCCACAGTATCAAGGGAATTAGGAGTAACACCGGCAAATCCCAAGGTTTTGGCTACCATCTCTCGGTTCAAGGGAAGAGAGCTCCCTGCCAGGGCACCAGCTCCCAAGGGACTCAGCTGAATGCGGGACAGAGCATCCTCCAGTCGCTGATAATCCCGCTGCAACATCCAGCACCAAGCACACAGGTGATGAGCTAGAGTAACAGGTTGGGCCCGCTGAAGATGGGTGTAGCCACTGAGAAGACTTTCCTTATGACCATCGGCAATATCCACCAAGACGGAAATCAAGGTTTTAATCTTACTCTGTAAAGTGGGAATTGCATGGCGTAGATACAACCGCTCATCCAAGGCGATTTGGTCGTTGCGGCTCCGTCCTGTGTGAACCTTCTTTCCAGCCTCCCCTATTCTATCCGTCAGTACGCCCTCTATGAATGAGTGGATATCCTCTGCAGAATAATCTATGGTCAAAGCGCCACTTTCCAAATCCTGAGAAATTCCTTCCAGAGCCTGAATAATCTGGTCTGCTTCATTTTGTGGAATGATTCCGCTGGCACCGAGCATGGCTACATGTGCCTTACTACCTGTTATATCATCTTGAGCCATTCTCTGATCCACGTAGATTGAGGTTTCAAATTCTACAGCCTGGGCATCAGGCCCCTCCTCAAAACGTCCATGCCACAATGCGGCGTGATTGCCACCTTCCATAGCTCCCTTTGCAACTGACTCCATGATATTCACCCCTCTGATAAATTTTCTTTCAGATATTTTTGAATTCCCTGGAACACATCCTCATCAAGAATATGTTCTATCTTGCAGGCATTTTCTTCCGCCTGTTCTCGGGGAACCTTTGAAACTTTTTCCAAGAATTCTGTAAGGATACAATGACGATGATAAATTTTCACTGCTTTTTCCCGACCTTTTTCGGTAAGAAAAATTGGACCATTGTCCGCCATTTCGATATATCCTTCCTGACGCAGAAGCCCCATTGCACGACTAACGCTAGGCTTAGAAACAGACAACTTATGAGCCACATCTATGGAGCGGACAATGACATTCTCCTGCTCCAAAATTAAGATTGCTTCCAAATAATTTTCACCAGATTCATACATAGCACATACTTATATCATAAGTTGAAAAAAATTACTATGTGCGTTATACT
>JAZQSR010000101.1:0-5605 GCA_045630225.1 Treponema sp.
AAAAATTGAAGCTGATTTAAATCGAAAAATCTTGTTGCAAGAACTGCAAGAAAAAATTGAAGCTGATTCAAATCGAAAAATCTTGTTGCAAGAACTGCTTCTTGCATTGGATCAACTTGATATAAACCTGTCTGGGGATGAAATTGCTTTAGCATTAACAAGGGCTGATTCAACTGGCCTTTTGAAAACTGACTTTGATGCAAAGCTGTGGGACAGCAGCACAATTCTTTTGGAGCAAAACACCGGTTGGCTTGTGCTGGCGGAAACTGGCTTTGTAAACCTTGAAACTGCCTCAAATAATTTCTTGGAAGCGGTGGATCCCACTTCCTTTGAGGGAAGCTCCAGGGACCTTGATGCAGAAATTCAGCGTCTTGAAAACACCTTGTCCCACTGGCAGGATGAACTGGCTGTAGCCCAGGCCCTGAAGGAGTATGCCACTACCACCTCCTCATCTGCTGAAACTGCCCAAGAAACACAGCGGGCACTGGAGGAAAAACAAGATGCCTTTCAGCAGGCCAGTGAAAGCTATGAAAATTACCAGCAGCTTGTTCAAGAAGCCCAGATAGCTATTCAGCAATCCATGGTTCAGCTCTCTGAAGTCCAGCAACAACTTGATGTTGTAGATGCTCAGGTAGAAGAAATCAAAAAACAAATTATTGCTCTTGATGAAGTGATAACAGGACTGGACAAAAAGGTGCTGGAAAACAAGCTCATCAAAACATTGGATAATTTAGGAAAGGCTTTACAAGCTGACAAGCTCGTTGGCTTGGCACAGTCTTATTTTCAGGCAGAGACTAATCTGGGAAATTATATCCATACTATTACAATAGAAGAATTATTGTCTTTAATTCCACGAAATTTCAAGGACATGAATGAAGATGACCTTGCAACTGAAATTCAATCCTACACAGAGGTGATTGCCGAGCTGAAAGCAATAGCCGGTTCTTTGAGTGATACTCAAGCAAAGGACCAGAATATACCAGCTGATCCTCTTGCAGAAAATTCTTCTCAGGAGTTTCCTCAGGAATTTCCTCAGGAATTTCCTCAGGATGCGATGCTGGATACATCAGCAGATACTTCTCCTGAGCAAGAGATTGTTATTTCTCAAAAAAGTCAAGATTTCCTGAATGGTTTGGCAATAGATCTTGCAAGCCAAGATTTAGAGTATATCATCATGGAACTTGAATCCATTGCATGGGAATATGAAGATGAATTGTTGTATCGTCAGGAATCAACAGCCTATCTTACCTCAGGTGAGCCTGAATCTTGGAAGAATCCGGCAACAAATCAGGAGGAGGAAAATCGTCGTCAATTGATACAGGATAGTTTTTCTGATTTTCAGGTGGAGAACTTGAACGAAAAACACCGCCAAGGAGTGCAAGAGATACAAGAGATTTTAGCTAAAAATAATATTTGGGATAGTGCAACGTGGGATACTGTTGTTACGGTGGTAGAACAGCTTCATGATGCAGGCTCTAATCTCCATTCTGGTTTTGCTAGTGCCTTGAATCAGCTGATATATGTTGTGGTTCAAAACTGGTGCCTCCAAAATCCAGTAACTGAAACAGTGCAGGATACTCCATCCCAGGATACTTCATCCCAGGATACTTCTCCAGAAACTACAATTTCATCAGAACAAGTATTTTCTCGAAATCAAATTCAGAATGAAATCACGGAATTGCAAGCTCTGGAAGCAGGTCTTTTTGATATCCATGAAATGCTTTATTTTATGAATTCAAATCAATTTTCCCTGTGGGAGAAAGAAAGCCAAGATATATTTATAAGCTATGTCCTAGAATTGATTCTCAGCACAACAGATTCCACAGAAAATCTTCCCATAACTGATGGAACTGCTTTTTTCCAGCAGCTAGATAATGGATACGAATGGAAGAAGGATTTTTTTCAATTGTCACAGGAAATGCAGCTGAGCCTTGCAGAAAAATTGCAAGGAATGGCTGGAGTAGAAACCTCAAACGAAAATCTCTCCATAATTCAATCAATTGTACAAAGAAAAAAGAGTGATTTGGAAAAATTAGATTTCCTATTAGAAATAGAAGAATTAAAGAAATTCTATCTTGAAGACAGCTCTTGGGTGGATGTAGCAACTGGACTTAAATATTGTACTCAAATTGATGGAAGTAATTTATTGTCACCAGAAGATTGGGCTATAGCTCAGACTCTTCTTGCAGAAGATGGACTGTATAAGAGTAAATCAAGTCAGCTACAAACATTGGGAAAGCAGTGGATTGCACTTATTACCAATGCCCAGGATACTCCCTATAAAATCATGTCTCAAGATGAGATGCAACAGATATCGGAAAATAGTTCTCAATACTTGGCCGATATGAACTCCTGGAGGGAGGAGAGCTCTTCCTTGGAAAAAGAACTCGGGCCATTAGTGGAAATCTATCAATTGGTAAATAAAAATACACAAGAGTTATCGAAGCAAAAGGAGGAATTAGAAAGTTTAGAAAAACAAGAAGAAGAGGAGCGACTAAAACTAGTCAATCAGTATGGAATGGCTCGTGAGGAGGTGAATGAAAGCCTTGTCGCATATCAGCTGAAGGTTGCAGAAGAAGATGCTTTGTACCAGTCTCTGCTTCATGCTCGATTGGAGCTTCGGATTGCAGAGGAAAAATATCAGTGGGCATCAAGAATTTATCTTGAAAGCATGGGAAGCCAGGAATCCCAAGGGGAAAGTCAGTATGAGAGCCCCTTGCAGCGATACAACCAAGTGTTGCTGGTAACAAATCGCTATCAAAAGGCTTTGGATATTTTGTTACAGATGAAAAATCAGCAGCAGTTGCAGCGTCAAGATTATCTTGTGGAAGTTGAAGCCTATGAGGCAGCCTTGGAAAATGTGTATCTTATAGAAGTGATTTTATCACAGGCACTAACATCTGTGACAAAACAAGAGGAGGCAACTCGTGAAGCAGAATTACAGGACGACATAAATGCTTCAAAATTGCTCTCCGATTATGAGTCTCTTTATGGATCCCTTGGAGAGGCTGATACAAATGGCATTAACAGTCCTGCTTTGGAGCTGATTAGAATCAGTCGTAACGAAGAAGGTTCATATATTTTTAGTTTAGGCTATGAAACCAACTATGTAAAAGTAGAAACAAGTACGTACACAAACTCAGATGGCAATAAAGTTTCCTATGATGTGTATGATTATGTAACCTCGACTAAGGAAAATTCAGGGAATCTTGATAGGGAATTGTTGGAATCTTATGTGATGGAGCCTTCAGAGACAATCATTCGTGTGAAGGAAAACCTCCAGCTCACATCAGCTGAAGTGGAAGTTCGCCAGTGGCTTGAAAAAATCCATGCCATGGGTGATGAATATTTGAACAAGCTGCTTTTAGCAAGTATTCATCTTAAAACCTATTATAGTAATGCTCAGGAATTTCTTAATGGACAGGCAGATATCCGTGATAACAATTCATTTCAAGCAGATCAAATTCCCAGTTTGCCTTCATTTCATGGCATAGATGTTTTATCATCTTACAAAAATGAACGGCAGGATGTGGTAGCTGATGCCTATAATTTTATCATGTCACAGGAAGGTGGACAGGAAGATCTTGCTCGTTATATTCTCTACCGAGAGACAAACCTTCTAGAGAAAAATTCATGGCAGGCACGAGAACTTAACGTAATTGAATGGCTTGCCCTGGATAATGTGAGAGAAAAGCTTGCTGATAAGCAGGAACAAAAGAAGATAGAGGCAGCAATAGCCTTTGCCTCAGCTGCAGCACTTTCAGTAACGGCATTTTTTCAACCTTGGTTGCTAGTAGCTGCAGGAGCAGCAACTGCCGTTGGAATTGCAGCCACTGATGCAGTAGGAAGCTTTGGAGCTGCCAAGAATGGTATCAATGATTTGATGCAGGGAAATAAGGAAAATGTTCTTGCTGAAAGTCAAAGGATAAATGATTTATTGGAGAATTTAGAGGTAGGAAAACAAAATTTGCAGGAACAGTGGGAATTACTGAATTTTCTGTATTATGGAGATGCCTCAGGAGACAATTCTGAAAAGGTATCTTCTGAAGGAACTGAACAAAATCCCCTTACGTCCCAGTCAATTTTAGACGCATTGCAGATGATGTTGGATTCTAGTAGCTTGGTATCACATCAAGAATACCAAGAGTTGCTTTCACATAAATTCCTTGATTCCTTGGTGGTGGCTTTTTCTTCTGATAAAGAAAGTTCTGTGAAGGTGACAGATATCTTGCAGCTGGCATCGACCCAGTTTTCAGAAGTATATCAGCAGGCAACAGGAAATCTTACCAAAGTTTCCGCTGATATTCAGGGACAAGTTCAAACAGCCATGACAGGATTTTATCAAGTTCTTGGTCAAAGCTTGGAAATCAGCCAGGTGGATAAAGATCAGCTTGCCTTGCTAGAAGCTCAGTCCACCGACGCAAGTCTTTCTTCAGCTCAAAGACAACTTGCTATGGCTGAGTATGAATCACTGTATCAGTCCCTTCATGCCATGGACAGTTCCTTTGTGGAGCAATTGGAGAATCTGGCCCTTAGCGCCTATGGAAGTGAGGGCTGGAACAATCTTCTGCATAATGAAAATGTTTACAACAAGATTAAGTCATTGTACAATACAAGAGTAGACCTTACTTCTAGTACGGAGGAATACACTGCTTGGCTGCAGAATCTTATGATGCAACAAGCAAGTGATAGTTGGACTGATAGTTATCAGCAGGTTCTTGGCCAAGCCCAGCACCAGTGGCAGTTGGAGCTTGATTTGTTGAACCGTCGCCAAAGCCTGTGGGAAGGTGAGGTGATGGCAACCTTGGCAGCTGGAGAAAAAAGCTGGCAGCGGGTGGAGGAACAGCTGAACAAGGAATATAACTTGTGGCGACGAGAGTTTCAGCAGGAGTTGGAGGAACGTCAGTCTGAATGGGATGTCAATTATCTTGATTTCCTCCAGAAAAAAGAGGCTTGGATACAGGAAAGCCATAGTCAAGGTGTGATGCAAGGCTTGGGACAGGAGCTGGTGTCAGGCCAGGGGTTTGATTCTGGCTCTAACTTGGTGACAGCCATCAATCAGGATGAACTGGAAGAACAATTGGCCCATCTTGGCAGGAACATGGAAAGCTCTGTCAGTCAGGAAACGACAGAAGCCATTGTGGATTCCCTTCTTGCTGACTCTTACCTAGACCAACTTATTAACCGAAGCCTAGTTATGGCTGGCCTTGGAAGTACTGCAGGAGCTGGTATCAAGAAGATTCGCCGCAACACTTCCAGTTTGGAAAGCCATCTTGTAGCCCAAGAACAGGTGGCCAAAACAAGCACGTTGATGAAGGATGTAGCTAGTCGACAGGCTGCTGACTACGGCCAGAATTTGCTGGAGCAGCTTTTAGCCAGTTACATGGAGGGAATCAAAAACCAGAACCAGGCCATGGTGGACTGGCAGGAAAGTTTGGCTCGAGATGCTGGCTACACAGTGGACGGAAGCATTCGTCGTACCATTGTGGTGGATGCAACTCTGCTGAATCCCATCAAGGAGACTCAGTATCTGCCAGTGTATCAGCATTTCAGTGTTGCTGCGCCAGAACTGCGGAAGGTGGAGGTCAAGTCGGATCGTAGCCAT
>JAZQSR010000102.1:0-2986 GCA_045630225.1 Treponema sp.
AGCTGAAGGAGGCCAACGAAAAGTTGAGCCAGGACAACAAGCAGCTGCACCAGGAAGACAGGAACCTACGAAGCCAGGTCAGACAGCTGCAGGAACAGGTGAATGGTTTAACCATGCAGCTGGGCCAGCTGGACATGGAGAAGAAGCAGCTGGAAGCTGAGACCACCCAGGCCAAGGCTGACAGGGATGCAGCTGTGCAAGCAGCCAAGGACATACAGAACGAGCAGAGGCAGCAGTATTTGCAGTATGCCAAGGGCAAGGAAGCAAAGACCTTTGGAGAGGTGCCAGAGCAGCCCGAAAAAAGGATACTGGGCAAGGTGACCCAGGAAGCAAGGCCAGCCTGCATACTGGTGGAGAAGGACGATTTTAAGAGGCTGCAAAAGGCAGCTGGGTACCACTACAAGGTGGATTATACCCAGACCCAGATTGACGAACTGGACAGAAAGATTTCGGAGCATGACATTATCCAGGGATTAGAAAAGAAAGTCCAGCAACAGCAATTTGAGATAAACCGTCTGAACAATGAGAACAGCCGTATGACCCAGCAGAAGCAGAAGGACGAATGGACGATTGAGCAGCTGGAACAGGCGTTGGGAGCCTATGGCATACCCAACCCCACGCAGCAGCAACAGCACCACCACAGACAGAGATTCTAAAATACCCCAGGTCAATCGGCCTGGGGTTTATTATGCTCTGTGTGGCCCTCTGCAACCTATGACTAAATTGAACAGGAACAGACAAGAGTCAACAGGGCAAAACGTGGCACTTTCAATCCTGAAAAACCAAGCTCGGACTTTGGGACACGTATGTGGGGGGATTTCAGTGCCACGCGGTGGGTTGACCGTATTCCCTGTTTGACCCTTGTCCCATAATCCTGTTATTCCTTTAGCTATTTATTTCCCTTTATATTCCTTTTATTCTCTTTACAGACGAAAAAAAGTGTTGATAATCAACGGTTTTTTGGGGGTAAGTGTGGACAGATTCTTCCAAAGCGGTGGACAAATTCTTCCAGTTTGGTGGACAGATTCTTCCACTTCGGTGGACAGATTCTTCCAGAAAAAAGTAGCGGTGGACAGATTCTTCCAAATCGGTGGACAATTCTGAATTTTGACCTCAATCGTTATCTTGTATCATCTATAATAAAAATAAACAAAAAAGGTGGTTAAAATAATGGGACAAATAAAGGATAGGCTATGTGATGAAATTGAAAATATCTATGGATTAGACCTGGCCAGAAATGGTGGCAATATGACAGTTTGCAAATCCATTCCGCTGCTCAGTCTGGTTCAAAGTCCGCTGTCACTATTTGAAATGAAATTATTTGATATATATCTGGGCAGAATACATCCTCAAAATCCAGATATAACAAAAATTACTTTTGAAAAGCACGAACTTGAAGAATTACTTGGAGTCGAGAAAATAAATAATAGTGAATTGAACAAAGCATTACGCACCCTCATGAGCATGGTTGTCACGGTCTACAATGGCAACGAAAAGATACTATGTACATTGCTTAGTACAGCCAAACTTAGCTATATTGATAGAAACCATGAAAGGCTCAATACTATTACAATGGAATGTTCCAATGTGGCCCGAAAGTATATCTATAACCTTAGCTCTATTAAATACATCAAAATGAGCCTACTCAGATTAGTTTCTTTTGACAGTCGACATGCTTATGCCATGTATCAATATTTGAATGCAAATAGTTATCGCTCCCATTGGGATGTAGACCTATACGAATTAAAATCAATGCTTGGAGTACCAGGAAAATATCCGCAATATCGTGATTTCAACAAAAGAGTATTACAACCAGCGCTTGAGGAAATCAATGAAAAAACTGAACTAACGTATTCATTTGAGCCAATTCTAAAAAGAGGCAAAGTTCGGCAAATTCGTTTTAACATCATACATACGGATGAAAAACTTGAAAAGAATATTGATGTTGAAGTGAAGAAGAGCATACCTCAAAAGGAAAAGGCTGTTACTGAGGAAATACCTAATTTTGACGAAGAGCTACCTGTTTATGATGAAGAACTACCTGTTTATGACGATTTGTATGACATTGAATTCTAAGAATTGATGCTGCTGAGAGGGCACATGGAAAGTTGTCATTTCGCCCTCCCAAAATGAGCCTCCGAGACTATGAATAAATTGAAATATTTATTTATGGAGGCAGAATATGAGCAGAAAGAAGAAGCTGGTTAATAATTCGGGCATTCCCCAGTATGCCATTGATAGATTTGCCCGTTGTGTATTTGATGACATTCGTGAAGACTTTATGAAGCCAGAAGTGCAAGCAGACTTCCAGAGATGGCTTGCTGAACGGGAACAAAATAAGAAACGAGCAGCCGTTATGGCTGCTCGTTCTGTTTATCTGGCTTTCTTCTTTCGTGGCCCCCTGGGTTTGGAACTTGGAAGAATGGGGGCACCATTAGGAAAATACTCTTGCTCGTAACGGGTGAAATAAACAAATAATCCGAACCCATTTCCAATTCGGAAAATCTGGTTCGGATTATATTGCTTTGGTGCCGGTGGTGGGACTCGAACCCACACGGGTGTTACCCCAACGGATTTTGAGTCCGTCACGTCTACCATTCCATCACACCGGCAAATATAAGGGGAGTATAGCACACTCCCCTACATATTTCAAGTACAAAGTTTTTCAATTTCTACCCAAATCAATTCGGGCACTTCGAAGGGTGCATCCCGGCAAATCGCCCCTGCACAGCCCTCAATGCCGCCAATCACACCGTACCAAATATTGGCATCGGGGCCTACAATGCGGTCTCCGTCCTTGTGGAAGCGCAGGATTTCACGCAGGTTCCCTGCTCCGTTGAGCTTATACACACTTTCACGCAGACACCAGAGCTCGAAGAAATCGAATTCCCGATACTCCTGTCCGTTCATAATCATGCGCTTGCTCTTTTCGCTGATGTCTCGGCGGGTCTCCAAATCCGCACCCACAGGTGCATCGGACAAAGCC
>JAZQSR010000103.1:0-22312 GCA_045630225.1 Treponema sp.
GCTTCTTTTTCCAAGGCATCTACCACGTAGTTTGCCATGTTATCAATCAGCACGGATATGAGGATGGAAGATACGATGCAAATCACTATCTGTGAAGCTATAAGTATATAAAGATATTTTCGTGTACCTGTTTTCATGTCAGTTCTATTGTCTATTGAGATGTTCTATAAATCTCATAAAGGCCTTTTGTCCCTCTGAGTCTCGTTTGAATACGCCTGCATGACTTAAAACCTGAAGGAAAACCTTGCCCACTTCTTGCTGAAGGATGTGGTGAACGGAGTCCTCAGTGCAAGAAGCTGCGAATCCCTTGGCCCAATCCAAGTGCTTGGCAATGGCTTCTTTTGTGGCTTCGTCCAAGGATGTTGCTAGATTGTCCCAGTTTTCCATAGAATCCTTGTTTGCCACAATGAATTGAGCTAAAAGTTCCAATTCGGTTTTTAGTCGAGCGGGAAGTATAGCCAATCCCATCACTTCAATCAAGCCTATGTTTTCCTTTTTGATGTGGTGTAATTCTGCATGGGGATGGAATACACCAAGAGGATGCTCTTCTGTGGTGATGTTGTTGCGAAGGGCCAAGTCTATTTCATAGGCGCCATCCCGGAACCGCACAATAGGTGTGATAGTGTTGTGAGGAGTGTCTCCAGACTGTGCAAAGATTCCTGACTCTGGGTCGCTGTACGCACGCCAGTTGGTGAGAATAAAATCTGCTGCCTCCACCAAAAGTTCTGGCTCCTGATGCCGGAGTCGGATTACAGACATGGGCCACTTGATGATTCCTGCTTCCACTTGGGGGAAGCGTTGCAGCGGGAAACTTATTTCCATGGGGGCACGAGCCATGGGGAAGGTGTAGTTTCCACCCTGAAAATGCTCGTGACTCAAGATGGAGCCACCTACAATGGGCAGGTCTGCATTGGAGCCCACCATGTAGTGGGGGAATTGTCGCACAAAATCAAAGAGCTTACCAAAGGCCGCCTTGTTGATGGCCATGGGAGTGTGAGCCTGGTTCAACAAGATACAATGCTCGTTGTAGTACACATAGGGTGAATACTGGAATCCCCAAGGTTCTCCTTGGATGGTTACGGGAATGATGCGGTGAGTGCTGCGGGCTGGATGATCCAAGCGACCAGCGTAGCCTTCGTTTTCCACACAGAGTTGGCATTTGGGATAGCCTCCTTGGGGCTTGAGCTTGGCTGCGGCAATGGCCTTGGGATCCTTTTCTGGCTTGGACAAGTTGATGGTAATATCCAAGTCACCGTATTCTGTGGAGGTTGTCCACTTCATGTCCCGCTGAATTCTGTAGCGGCGGATGTAGTCGGTGTTTTGGGAAAAGTCATAGAACCAGTTGGTGGCGGCTTGGGGAGAATCCTTGTACAGGGTTTGGAATTCAGCAATGACCTGGGAGGGTGGGGGAGTGAGACAACCCATGATGGTGGTGTCCAAAATATCTCGGTAGCCAACGGAATTTTCCTCCAACAAGCCATGGTCAAAGGCCCAATCCATCATGTCTTTCAGAATTTGCTCCAGATTTTTGCTGCTACCAGATGAAGCTACCGCCACCTTTCCCACAGGAGTTATTCTTGCAGGAATAATTCCTGCAGGAATTGCCGAGGCATCTCCATCTAGCTTAAACAAGGCAAAGAGTCTATTTATCGTGTAAATTGTGTCTTCAGGTTTTACAAGGCCACATTCCAGTCCATATTCCACCAATTGTCCAATCAAATTGTAAATCATTATCTTTCCCTCCACATGATTTCAACGGCTGTACTGTTTAAAATTCTTGTAATTTATGTCAGGTGGCCTGCACCATTTCCTGTAGAACACTGGAAGAAGGTGGCTTCGTAGCCAATTTTCTCCTTGTAGGCAGCTCCCACGGTGTCAATGAATGTGGGGATGGCATCCTTGTGGACCAGGGCAATGGCACAACCACCAAATCCTGCTCCCGTTACTCTGGCTCCAAGACAGCCAGCAATCTTATTTGCTTCTTGATTCAAGGTGTCTAGCTCAATACCAGTGGTTTCATAATCTGTCTTCAGTGATTCGTGGGAGGCGTTCATCAGCTGCCCTAGCTCCTGCAAGTTGCCAGATTTCAGTGCCTCGGTGGCCTTGTATACCCGCTGGTTTTCCAAAATGCAGTGACGCATTCGGCGATAAATCACCTCTGGGTCAGCTGTCTTTGGGGCGGCTGTTTTTAATGCTTCCTGCAAAAATGCCAGCTGTTCTGTTGTCATGGAGCAGGGATTTGCCGCAGTGACCTTTCCCTGTGCAGCCAGTGCTTGATTCAAGATTTCCAAGCCTTCCTTGCATTCGGCCACCCGCTGGTTGTACTTGGAGTCTGCCAGTTGCCGCTTCTTGTTGCTGTTCATGACGATAAAGCGATAGTCCCCTAGCTCCAAAGGAATGTACTGGTAGTCCAAGGTGGCACAGTTTAAGAGAACGGCGGAGTCCTTGCGTCCAGTGGAAATAATGAACTGATCCATAATTCCACACTGCACGTTCATAAATCGATGCTCTGTCTCCTGGCCAATAAGGGCGTTGTCCACAGGATTTACCTTTCCGTCGTACAAATGGCTCATGGCAGATACAAAGCAGCATTCCAAGGCCGAGGATGAAGAAACGCCACCGCCGTCTGGAATACAGCTAAAGAACAGGGCATCAAAGCCAGTGGGGAAGGAAACTCCCTTGTCTTTCAGAATGGTGATGACACCATTCAAGTAATTACAGTAGTCACTTTCCTTCTTGTAGGAAAAATTCTCAGTGATGTTAAAGGTAAAGCGGCCGGGAAAACGGATATCATCGTAATTGATGGTAGTATCCTTTCTGCGGCGGATTGCCAGAAAGATGTAGCGGTCAATGGCGGTGGGCAATACCATCCCACCGTTGTAGTCAATATGCTCACCGATAATGTTGATTCGGGCGGGAGCTGCAAAGAACTGGATGGCTTCAGAACCAGTTCCATACATTTCTACAAAACGGCGTTCTAGTTCCTGTTTCAAAGCGGGAACATTCTCACTTGCAAGTTGTGTTAAAACAGCATACTCCTGTGACATCTCTCTTCTCCTTATGACAGTTTTGGTGGTTTTAGGGAAATACTATTTTTCCGTCTGTCCTTTTGCTTTCTTCGCTCTCTTTCTTCAGGCAACTCCATAGGCTTTTTTCTGCGGTCTGGAGGACCAACACGTCGTTCCACTTGGAAGGTGCTTACTGCTTCTACCAATTCAGATACTGAGTCCTTAGTGGCCATTGCTACAGCATTTACCTGTTCTGCTACTTGTTGCATTTCTGCAGAAGCTGATTTACATGATGCAAGTCCACTGTTTACGTCAGTATTCAAGTTTGTCAGTTTTTGACAAAGCTCAGATGTCTGGCTGGTACTGGCAGTAATTTCCTCTACATTAAGGGTAATGTTTCGGGTACTACTTTGGATATCGCTGAGGGCCCGCAAAACCTGTTCGGAAAGTATTTCCTGCTCCCCAGTTGCTTGCTCCAGTTGGGTTACAACGTGGGTAATGTCGTTAATTCGTTGGATGGTACCTGCAAAGGATTTATCAATGGTGACTGCTGTCTCTGCAATACCATCAATTTTATTTTGAATGGATTTAAGATAGGTACTGGAAGAGTTGGCCTGTTTTGCAGCAGTTTCTGCCAGTTTTCTAATTTCGTCTGCAACAACGGCAAATCCCTTTCCTGCAGCTCCTGCGTGGGCTGCTTCAATAGCGGCATTCATGGCCAAAAGGTTTGTTTGGGCTGCTACAGAGGAGATAACGTCGTTCATTTCTTGGAGGGATGCAGATTCCTGACGCACATTCACAATGTTTTGTGTAGCTTGGCTTACTGCATTTTTATTCTCAGAAGAAAGTTTTACCAATTCTTCTACATGGCTAGAAACTTCGTTGATTCGAACATGCACAGACTCTATACTGGCAACAATTTCTTCAATGGAGGCACTGGAATAAGAGATAATCTGATTCTGAGAATCGATTTCGTTGCCAAGAAGTGTTGCCTCTCCCACAATTTTTGCTACGGCATTGTCTACCTGCTGCACTGCATTTGTTTGTTCCATAGAGGTAGAGTCCATCTGGGAAATGGCAGCGACG
This sequence comes from Treponema sp., assembly GCA_045630225.1. Lineage (GTDB taxonomy): Bacteria > Spirochaetota > Spirochaetia > Treponematales > Treponemataceae > Treponema_F. Next base: position 4,095 of record JAZQSR010000103.1, read on the forward strand.
GTATTGTTTATAGAAAATTTGATAGAATCTGTGGCTTGTACCAAGGATGATGAGGATTCAGATACAGAAGCAGCAGATTTAAAGATTTTTCCTACAAGCATTCTGATGTTCTGAGCAACTTTTTCAAATCCTCGTGACAAATCATCTGCTTCTCTGATGTTATAGTTATCAAATTTTGCTGTAAAATCTCCTTCTGAAAATTGATTACAATGCCCCACCATGGTGGCAAAAACCTTGCTAATATCCCGAGAGAATACAAGAACAGCAATTGTTATGATTACTAATTGTATGATCATTACAATGGCAATGAGTTTATTAGTTTCTTTCAAAGAGGTGGTAAAATCTGAAAGGGCTCCAACGGTGACCATGTACCAAGGAGTTCCTTCTACAGGCACAATGGAAAAATACTGCTCTTGGTTGATAAAACTACTGCTTTTATTGGAACTACCGTTAAAGTGCTGCTTGATTTCTGCATAGTCAGTAAAGATTGAACCTTTCATGATGTTGCGAGAATCTGGATGGGCCAGGTACAGCCCTTCGGCATTCACCAAATAACAAATGCTCCTGCTGGAAATTTTGTATTGGTTTACCATTTGGGAAAATTCATCCAGTATCATATCTGCTGCGGCTACACCCAGAAGATCTCCGTCGGGAGTAAAGGCAGCGTGGGAAATAGTCACACACAATGAGTTTGTCATGGCATCAACGTAGGGTTGTGTCAAGGTTACTTTATCAGGACTTGCTACTGCATTTTTATACCAAGGTCTATCGTAGGGATTCCAGTCTTCTGGAGGAGCCCAATGGCTACTGTCAACATAAAATCCATCTTCTGCAAACCGTGATATGGATGTGGTATAATAGATAGAGAAGGTTTGGGGTAATCCCTGGGCAAAACCATCTGCAGCAATTTGCATTACTACTGGATCCTGTGTTGAAATACTTGCACTGGCAAAACTTTTTACTCTTTCATAATATTGCGTTAGCTTAACATTTAAGTTAGTAGCTAGTTTTTCTGTAGAAACTTGAGCTAATTGTATTGTTGTTTGCTCAATATTTTTTTTCGTGGTGTAATTTCTAATCAAAGATGATACTGATGTAACAACTAATAGCGGAATAATACTCAAAAGAAAAATTTTGAGTGCAATGGGCATTCCTTTGGGCTTATGTGCTTTCATGGTGTAATCCCTTAATTAAATATGGTTATTATTCTACTATACCACGTTTTATGTCAGAGGAAAAGAGTTTTTTTTATAGAAATAATTTTCTCGTAATCGCTGGTTCTGTTGTTTCATCATGGTGTTTTACTGAGGGGAATCTTTCCACAGGAACAGAATCATGATACAGTAGGGAGTAAGAGTGTTGCTCAGGAGGGTATAAGTTATGGAAAAAATCGCAAGTTTTACTATCGACCACATTAAGTTGGAACCAGGAGTCTATGTATCTCGCACCGATGCTGTGGGAAATTCCACAGTCACTACTTTTGATATCAGAATGACAGCCCCAAATCGGGAGCCGGTAATGAATACGGCAGAAATGCACGCTATGGAACATTTGGGTGCCACCTTCTTGCGAAATCACAAAGAATTTGGTCCAAAGATTGTGTATTTTGGCCCCATGGGATGTCGCACAGGATTCTATCTTTTGCTGGCGGGGGAATACACTTCTGAGGCAGTGGTACCCTTGCTGACAGAAATGTTTGAATTTATCCGTGATTTCCAAGGAGACATTCCAGGAGCCTGTCCCAAGGATTGTGGCAATTATCTTGACATGAACTTGCCCATGGCAAATTGGCTTGCCCGCCGCTTTTTGGACAATACCTTGTACGTCATTGATCAAGCTCATCTAGTGTATCCAGAGTAATTTTGTAGAAGGATAGCACGGAATCTGACAAAAGAAATTTGACAGTTGACTTTTAGCGGGGTATAATAAATTGATTTCTTTTTATTATAGTTTAGGAGGAGAAAAGAATGAAAAAGATTATAGGGCTCCTGTTGGTTGCAGCTACCTTGTTCTCCATGGTGGGATGTAGCAAACCAGAGGCTAAGAAGAGCGATAAGCAGGTTTTGGATGTTATCATTTCTCAGTATGGCAACTACACAAAGGAATGGTGGACTGAATTCGAAAAGAATTTTGAAGCTGCCAATGCTGATATCGACTTGAACATTGAAATTGTTTCTTGGAACGACATCTACTCAGTTGTTACAACTCGTATTTCAACTGGTGAGCAGCCTGACATTTTGAACATTTCTGGTTTTGCTGACTATGTTGCCGATGACCTCTTGATGCCTGCTACAGAGTACACCTCTGCTGCTGTTCAGGCTCAGATTATCCCCAGCTTCTGGAACTCCAACGAAATGGACGGAACTATTTGGGCACTCCCCATTTTGGCTTCTTGCCGCGCCTTGTTCTACAATGTTGACTTGTTGAACGAAGCTGGTGTTACCGCTCCCCCTGCAACTTGGGAAGAGGTTATTGCTGCTTCTCAGGCTATTCGTGCCAAGTTTGGTTCTGCAGTAACTCCTTGGGCATTGGACATTTCCACCGACGAAGGTCAGGCTGCATTCTCATACTACAGCTGGAACTTTGGTGGTGGATACGTAGATGCCAATGGTAACTGGAACTTGAACTCTGCTGAAAACATTGCAGCTGTTGAGTACATCAAATCTTTGATTGACGGTGGATATGTAAACGCTGGCCCTTATACAGACACTCGCTATGCTCTCCAGGATTCCTTCAGTGCTGGTAACGTTGCTATGATGATTGGTCCTATGAACATGGTTGCTGCAGATTCAACAGTAAATTATGGTGTTGCCGACATTCCTGGAATGGGAGTTGGTCTTGGTGTATGTGACCAGTTGATGGTATTCAAGGACAAGAAGGCTGCTGATCAGGCTGCACGTACTGCTGCTATCTCCAAGTTCTTTGACGCTTTCTATGCTTGCGAAACATACTCTGACTACATGGTATACGAAGGATTCTTGCCTGCTACTTTGGATGCTTCCGAGTACTTGGCTCAGAATGCTGAAAAGCATACTCAGGGTGGAAGCACAAAGACTGGTTCTTCTGAATACTTCGCAACATTCTGTGCAGTTCTTCCTGACTGTCAGTTCTATCCCATGCAGAAGGCTGAGTGGATGGACGTTCGCAATGGTGTAATCGATGTTGAGCAGAAGGTTGGACAGGGCTTGATTTCTGCTAAGGATGCATTGGATGCATTGCAGGCTCAGGTTACTGGAAAATAAGTTTCTATAAGGAACTATTGAATCCACACTGATTTGTAAGAGGGCCTGGAGTATTCAGGCCCTTTCTTTTAAATTCGAATCCGTTAAATGGTTTCGTAAATCCGAGCAAGGAGGAATCAGCACATGAAGGTAAGTTCTAAAACACTTCAGTCGATGCGAAAGGTGGAGCCCTATGTGTGGCTTTTGCCAAGTATATTGATGATGGGTGTTATGATTTTGATTCCCATTGTCACTGTATTTCAATCATCCTTTTCTGAAATCAGTAAGGCTGGTATAAATCGTGGCTGGAATGGTGTTGCAAACTATATTAGCATTTTTAAAAATCAAACCTTTTGGCACACACTACAAAATACCTTAGTGTGGACCATTGTGGTTGTAGGTCTTTCTACTGTTATTGGCTTTACCTTGGCCATGATCTTGAACGTGCAATTCAAGGGTCGAAAGATTGCTCGTGCCGTTATCGTATTCCCCTGGGCAACTGCATTGATTATTCAGGCTGTAGTTTGGAAGTACATTATCAGTCCTGAATACGGTGCTTTAAACACCTTGCTGTACAATCTTGGGCTTATTGATAGCTATGTAAACTGGACTGCATCACCTGCAGCCTTCTTCGCTTGGGAATGCTGGGTTGGTATCTTTGTAACCATTCCCTTCGTTACTTTCTGCGTCTTGTCTGGATTGCAGAGTATCGATAGTGCCCTGTATGAGGCTGCCGCTGTAGATGGCATTGGATTCTGGGGAAAACTCTTCAAAATTACCTTGCCCTTGGTAATGCCAAGTTTGTCTGTTTCCACAGTATTGAATATCATCTACGTATTTAACTCCTTCCCAATTATTTGGACAATTTCCAAGGGAGATCCTGCTGACCAAACCCACACCTTGGTAACCTATTTGTATGACTTGTCCTTCAGTTCCGGTAAGTTTGGCGAGGCTGCAGCTGTTTCTGTAATCGGATTTATAGTGCTTTCAATTTGTGCAAGCATTTACATGATTATCTCTTTGAAGGGTGAACAGGAGGGCTAAAGGATGAAGGGAAAAGATTTTAAACTGACTCGTGTACTGCTGTACATCGGAATTTTTGTCACCTGCGTAGTGATTTTGTATCCCTACTTCATAATGATTATTACTGCCTCCAAAACAAATGCGGAAATGTATGATACTCGTGGTGGTATCTTGCCCAAGGCTTGGCAGCTGATAAACTTTGTAAAAGTGTGGTCGGAAGCACCAATCATCAGGTATCTGGGGAATTCAATTTTAGTGGCAGGTGGAGCCTCTCTTTTGGCCATTATCTGTGGAATTCCTGCCGCCTACGCCCTCTCTCGCATGAAGTTTAAAGGTAAGAGCTTTTTCATGGGCATGGTTATTATGAGTCAGATGTTTTCACCAGTTGTTTTGTTGGTAGGTATCTACCGCATGATGGTGAACATGGGCTTGAATAACAGCATCCTAGGACTTATTCTGCTGAATGCGGCCTTTAACCAAGCTTTTGTTATTTGGTTGTTGCGGGGCACCTTCTCCTCAATTTCTTCTGAAATGGAGCAGGCCGCAAAAATCGATGGTTGTGGAACTGTTCAGGCATTGGTTCGGATTTTGCTACCTACTGCCGCTCCCGGTATCGTAACAACCCTTATCTTCGTATTCATCAACTCTTGGAACGAGTACACCATTGCCCTCACCTTGATTTCCTCCGACATCTTCAAGCCCATTACTGTTGGAATCAACGTGTTCTACGGCTTTAACATCATTAAGTGGCAGTACTTGTTTGCAACTTCAGTCTTTGCAACTATTCCAGTAATTGTCCTCTTCCTGTGCATTGAAAAGCACTTGGTAAGTGGCTTGACAGCTGGTGGTGTAAAAGGCTAATGCTTGGGCAATTTATGAGTACAGGAGAATCTATGTCCGCTAAACCGAGTATTGCAATAACCATGGGAGATCCCGCTGGTATTGGCCCAGAGATTGTGGTTCGTGCTTTGGCAGACCCTCTTGTGCAGCAAGTTGCCTTTTGTCATGTGGTGGGGAGTCGCTCCGTGCTGGAAGATGCCTGTAAACGGTGCGATTTGCCCACTACCATCCTTGACTCCCAGTACGCTTGTGTCGATGATGTGGGGATTGTACAAGCTGGAACCTATCAGTACGGAGAAATTTCTGCTGAATGTGGATGTGCATCCTTTGAATACATAAAAAAAGCTATTGAACTGGCTCAAACTGGAAAAGTCCAAGCTGTGGCAACGGCTCCCATCAATAAGGAGTCCTTGCGTGCAGGTTCCATTCCCTTTATTGGTCACACGGAGATTTTTGGTGAGCTTACGGATACCCAAGATCCCCTTACCTTGTTCGAGGTGCGGAATCTACGGGTGTTTTTTCTGTCTCGCCACGTGTCTCTAAAAAAAGCCTGTGAGCTTGTTACAAAGGAACGGATTGTAGATTATGTGTTGCGCTGTACTAAAGCTCTGGAACAGCTGGGAATCACTCAGGGCACTATGGCCATTGCGGGACTCAATCCTCATTCTGGGGAACATGGCTTGTTTGGGCGAGAAGAGGTGGATGCCATTGCTCCAGCGGTAGAAGCCTTGCAAAAGGCTGGATACAATGTGGTTGGTCCAATCAGTGCTGATTCCGTTTTTCACCTAGCCTTACAGGGGCGCTACAATAGTGTTCTTTCCCTGTACCATGACCAAGGCCACATTGCCACAAAAACCTACGACTTTGAGCGCACCATTTCTATCACCTGTGGAATGCCCATTTTACGAACCTCCGTTGACCACGGCACCGCCTTTGACATTGCTGGTAGTGGAAAAGCTTCTGCCGTCAGCATGATTGAAGCCATTGCGGTGGCGGCAAAATACGCACCTTTTTGGAAGGCACAATGAATACAGTTACATCTTCATCATTATTAAAAGACGGCTTGCTTGCATTGCATTTTTCTTCAGAAGAAATTCCTGTTGTTCAGGAAAAACTAGAAGGCTATATCCGTGAATTGATGTTGTTCAATGCCGCCTACGATTTAGTGGGGGCCGACAACCAAGATCAAATTATCGTGAATCATATTCTCGATAGTCTTTCTGCTTGGAAATATATTCAAGAAATGGCGCTGGAACGACAAGCTGGTGGACAAGAAGTGCTCATTGCAGACATTGGTTCTGGCGGCGGTTTACCTGGCATTCCCCTTGCAATTGCCTTGCCCCAGTTTCAATTTGTGTTGGTGGAGCGTATGAGCAAGCGCTGTGCCTTTTTGGAAAATTGTGCTGCCGTCCTTGGTTTGCGTAATGTGCGAGTGGAAAATCTTCAGGCAGAGCAGGTGGAAGCAGCTTCCTTTGATATAGCAACTTTTAGAGCCTTTCGTCCGCTGGATAAAAAGATGATTCGTACTTTGCTGAGAACCATTAAAACTGACGGAATCTTGGCTGCCTACAAGGCAAAGCTTGAAAGCATTGAAACAGAAATGGCGGGAATTGCTTCCATTGTGCCAGAATATACAATAAAACCGCTAGAGGTTCCCTTTTTGAAAGACCACCAGCGGCATTTAGTGCTTATCCAGCAGTAATTACATCGTATCGATTTTTTTCAGTCGCTTAATCAACTCTGTTTTGTCTACCAAGTCGATGGGGCGCCCTTCAATGTATTTTCGTGCCTCTTCAGAAAAGGCTCCTGCAGTAAGACAAATTCCGTGCCCAGCTCTGGCATCCTTGATTCGTCCATGGAAGTCTCGGATATGCAACTCTCCAATGGAGCCAGAGGTGCGGTAAAAACGGAAAATAACAGTATCTTCCCATTTTACTGTTTCTACTTCTGTCAGAACCTCGGTATTATCATTTGTTACTGAAATATCAAGAATACGGACAACGGCTCTACCGTAAAATGTTTCTACCAGTTTGCGACACAATGCCACAAAGTCACTGTTTCCTGCAGTAAGGTAAATCTGAAGATTCTTGTTTTGTTTTAACTCTGTGTATCGAGTAATCAAAGAGTTAACGTCACGATAGGATGGATTAATTACCTGAACTTCTCGTAACATGGCAAGCCCTAAATCCACAGAACCATTTTGGAGATAGCATCCTGACAAACGGTATTTAATTTCTAGCAAGGTATCTTGAGGAACGTTTACATGACGTAATGCTATTTCAAAATCTTGGATTGCCTTGTCCAAGGTGCCACCATTCATGTGCATTATACCAGCAGCAAGACATGAGCGTGCACCAAATTCTGGATCTGCTCGCAAATGCATAAACACCTTCAGAGCCTTGTCTCCAAAACCAGTTTGTTGCATAGCATCAGCCATGGAAAATAAGACAACTTTTCCCTCTGGATTTTCTTCCAAGGCTCGCTTTAGGTAGGGCAATGAATCTTTGTATCGTTTCAAGTTGTAAAAAGACAAACCAATTGTCTCATTCAAGCCTGGTGCTTCTTGCCCAAAGGTAGAAGCCTTGCGTAAATAGGGAATTGCCTTGTCATAGGTATTTGCCTGATAAAATGCTTGGCCAATGTAGTAGTTCGCTTCAAAATTATTGTTGTTAATTTTAATGGCTGAGCTTAATCCCTTCATGGCATCTTCGGGCTTTTTCATGTTCAAGGCTGTAATTCCTTGTCGCAACGCAACTTGGAAATAATCGATATCTTTGTTTGTAGAAGCCAAATTCAACAGTTCTTCTAACAAGGGAAGAGCCTTTTCCCAGTTATGCTCTTGATAATACAAGTTTGATAATTCTGTAAGAGCTGGAACATTGTGAGGATTTTGGGACAACTTTTTGGTGGCTTCTTTGATGATAACAGATCGTTTACGGGTTTTAGAAGCATTCTGTGTCTTGTTCTTTTTGCCACTGATTGAAGTGATAATAACAAGAAAAACAAGAATTATCAGAACAGCAATGAGAATCGATGATATATCCATAATATATATTATGACGTTCCTTTGCCAAGGTGTCAAGAAACTTGACAAGAAAGGTTTTCAATAATAACATATACTGTATGGGCAAAAAAATCGGTATAAAATTAGCAGATGGTAGTTTCTATCCCATTATGGAAGATGGAGTTCCACAAAAAAAATTGATGGAATTAACCACCGTTCAGGATAACCAAACAACAGCATCTATTGACTTGTATCGTTCTGAATCTGGAACTATGGATGACGCTGAATATGTGGACACTTTGGAACTTTCTGAACTAAAGCCCCATCCCGGTGGAGAAACAAACATGAGTTTTATCATCCAGCTTGATGAGAACAACATGCTTTCTGCCGAAGTGTGTGACCCCGAATCTGGAAAAACAAGTGTCACCAAGGCCGATTTAGTTAATCTTCCCGCTGAAAATAGAACTGACTCCTCCGATTACACCCTGTCTGAAATTCCCGATACACCAGTTTCTGTATCCAAAAAGAGTTCTTTGGGAGTAGATAGCTTTGATTTGTCCGATTTTGACTTGGATGAGTTTGCTTCCCTTGGGGATTCCCATGTGGATGCCCTCCTTGGAAAAGATGACATCTTGGTTCCAGATGATTTTGAACAGCCCGTAGCTCAGGAAGAGACAGCTTCCTTCGACTTACCCGATTTCGAAGAACCTGTGTCCCAAGAAGCAACCGAATCCTTCGACTTACCCGATTTCGAGGAGCCCGTAGCTCAAGAAGCAACCGAATCCTTCGACTTACCCGATTTTGAAGAACCTGTGGCCCAAGAAGAAACCGAATCTTTTGACTTACCCGATTTCGAGGAGCCTGTAGCTCAGGAAGAGACAGCTTCCTTTGACTTACCCGATTTCGAAGAACCAGTAGCCCAAGAAGCAACCGAATCCTTTGACTTATCCGATTTTGAGGAGCCTGTAGCTCAAGAAGCAACTGAATCCTTTGATTTGCCTGATTTCGAAGAACCAGTAGCCCAAGAAGCAACCGAATCCTTTGACTTACCCGATTTCGAGGAGCCCGTAGCTCAGGAAGAGACAGCTTCCTTTGACTTACCCGATTTTGAAGAACCTGTGGCTCAGGAAGAAACAGAATCTTTTGATTTGCCCGATTTTGAGGAGCCCGTAGCTCAGGAAGAGACAGCTTCCTTCGACTTACCCGATTTCGAAGAACCTGTGGCCCAAGAAGCAACCGAATCCTTTGACTTACCCGATTTTGAAGAACCTGTGGCTCAGGAAGAAACAGAATCTTTTGATTTGCCCGATTTTGAGGAGCCCGTAGCTCAGGAAGCAACAGTACCATCCTTTGACATGCCTCCTTTTGATTTTGGGAATAGTCCCTCTCGTATTACAGAATTTCATGACAGCCCACAATTGGATGAGACCGACACTGTGTTTGAAGACTCCTTGCCAGACTTTAGCAAATTCGAGTTGCCCGATTTTGATGACCCCTTGCGAAACGACTTTTCCTTTAGTGAAGAGTCTGGTTTATTTACAGAAAATGATTTTAAGGATCCAGCTTTTTATATGAATGAGCAAAACACTTCATCAAATCCCTTTGACTTTAGTGATTTGTATGACCATAAAGAAGATGAATTAAAGCAACAAAATGAACGGAAAAGTCGCGGTAGTGTAGCCGTTGTTATTTGTGTTCTCTGTGCTCTGATTTGTGTGGGAATCTTGCTTTTCATCCTTTTCCTCCTTCCTTCCAAGCTTGGTGCTAACTTCCTGCTTTTAGGAAATGGTGAAACAGTTGCAGAAAATGGTGCTGTGGTGGAGCCGGATGAAACTGCTGCAGTAGAAGATGTGATTGTTATTGTTGAGACTCCCTCGGTTACTCCAGTACAACCACCACAGGTTACTAAAAAATCTGATGTGGTACGCTACGAGGTAAAGTGGGGAGATACCTTGTGGGATATTGCCCAGTCATACTACAACAATCCTTGGTTGTATCAGCGGATTGCTTCTGCAAACAAGATCAAGAACCCTGATTACATTATGGCTGGAACTATTCTTGTTATTCCACCTCAGTAAGATGCTCATGATGTACAAAAAGAAAATTCTTCTCATGGTCTTGTTGTCCTTGTTGTTGGTTGTGACAAGTTGCTCTGATACAAAAGCCGTGTCACTGCAAAAGCAATTTGGAAACAATTTCTATTATTTTATGGGATTAAAGTATCTGCAAGAAGGTCAGCAGGAGGATGCCCTTGCTCAATTTAAAAAAGGGGCAAAAAAATCTGATGATTTTTTTGCAGAAAAATGCTTGGAATCCCTTTGTCAGCTGGCATCAGAAAATGAAGGAAAGATTCTTGCCCAAGAGTTAGCTAAGAAATTCCCCAGCAACGATAATCGATTGAAGCTGGAGCGACTGTTATATGCCGCAGAAGAATACGAACAACTCCTTGCTATTGCAGAAAGTGAGCCTTTTAAGGGACTTGCCGCTGAAGAACAACCTGCGGAATCAATGTATCTGAGGCTTTTAGCCTTGGAAAAGGCGGGAAAACAGGGCTTTGCAGGAGAGATTGAAGATTGGTTTTTTCAGTCACCCATAACATCCTTTCACAAAAAATATTTTGACTCCCACAAAGGGACTCTTCTTCCTTCCTTATTCTCAGAGGAGATGCAGCAATGCCTTAAACTGCGGGTGGCTGTGTATCAGCGTGATTATGGACAGGCCTTTAATCTGGTGGCAGAAATTTTGCAGGCACAAGAAGAGCCCTCCCAGTGGTTGATGCAACAACCAGAGGAATTGCTTTCTGACATTGGAAAAACCTTTTTGTATGGAACAAATCGATTGGCAGAGGCTGCTCAATTTTTAGATGAGGCTGCAAGTAACATCTCAGAAAATGAGCCTGGCTTTGTGGCTTTTTACTTGAATTTTTATGCCGCCCGCTTGTATGACAAGGGCCTTGGCACTGGAAATAAAAAGGCCTTAGAAAAGTTTTTGGCTGCCATGGAGGCGGCGGATACTCCTGCAAAATACGACAATGCCCTGTGGTATTATTTTTCTACCCAATTGAAAATTGCACCTTCGGAAGCAGAAGCTGCCATGAAGGAGTATATTCACACCATTCACGACGCCACCTATTACAGCGACTTCTTTGAAACATTAATTTTGCGGTATTTTACCGAGCGAAATTGGAGTGGTGTTCTGAAAAGCTTGATTTTGATTCGAGATTACGCCACTCAAGAGGTGGTTTCTCAGTATGCCTATCTTGCTGGTCGCCTTGTCCAGCAGGGCTTGGTGGATTTGAAGAGTTTTTCTGTGGCTGACTTGCAGGCTATTATTGATAGTAAGGTAGCAGGTGAGGTCATTGAGGAAGATGCTACTGAGTCGGAGGGAGATGAAGATCTCACCTTGCAGGATGCTGTGTCACGAGGGCTTTTTTCTATAGGCTATGGTGCTGGCGGTGATCTGTACTACCGACTTTTGGCAGCTACACAGCTGGATTATTCTCCTGCCGTTGTTCGCCAAAGCTTGTATCAAACAAAGGTGCTGGATGAATTCGTGCCAGACCAAAACCTAGAAACCTTGTTGGAAGGCCTTATGGTTTTTGATTTGCCCGACTATATTTATCCTGTGTGGAAGGAAAATTCCAGTAAAATCAGTTTGGAAATGGCCCAACGAGCTGCTTCCTTCCTTTCCTTGTACGGAATCCAACAGTATTCAGCTCAGGGAATACGGCTCATGTCCAATGCAATCTTTCATGCAGATACCCAAACCACACGAGAAATGTATCAGCTGGCCTATCCTCGGCTCTATAGTCAGGAAATTGCCACCGCTGCCACGGACTACAATCTGCCAGAATACTTGATTTACGGTTTGATTCGCAGTGAAAGCTTTTTTGATGCAGATGTTTCATCCCATGCTGGTGCGGTGGGCTTGGCTCAGCTTATGCCTGCTACCGCCGGAGATATAGCCCGCAAACTCAAAATTGAAGACTTTGACTTGCAGGACCCTGTTACCAGCGTTAATTTTGGCAGCTTTTATCTTGCAGAATTGATTGGCCGTTTGGACAATTCTATCATAGATGCATTGTATTCCTACAATGCAGGAATCACCAATGTACGCAAATGGAAACGAATGTTCCCGGATTTGCCTGCGGACTTGACGGTGGAGTTGATTCCCTTTACAGAAACACGGAATTATGGCAAGAAGATTGTGTCTGCCTCTGCAGTGTATGGGGATTTGTATTTTGAAATTCCCCACAAGGTCATAGTGGAAAAGATTTTGTTCGGCAAATAGGCTGAAATCAAGGATTTTTCAATTAAAAAATTTAGTAATACTTAAGTCCTTGTATTTTTCAAAAAAAAAGGGTATTATTTCTCGTTAAATTTTCTCCAATTTTGTTGTGGGGGTGTACATGTATAAAATCATCGAAAAACAGCAGCTTTCTGCAGATGTTTTTTTTATGAGGGTAATGGCTCCAGAGATTGCCAGAAATCGTAAGGCTGGCCAGTTTGTGCTGGTGCAGTTGGACTTGGAGTTTGGGGAGCGAGTTCCTCTGACGATTGCAGATGCAAATGCCGAAGAGGGCTGGATTGCCCTGGTTTTTCGGACGGTAGGTGCCACCACCTTAAAGCTTTCTCGGTTTAATGAAGGCGAAGAAATTGCTGCAATCCTTGGACCTCTGGGAAATCCCACCCACATCGAGAAGGTGGGAACTGTTGTTTGTGTTGGTGGTGGAATCGGTGTTGCCCCCTTGTATCCCATTGCCCAGGCCTACAAGGCTGCTGGCAACAAGCTCATTGTGATTATGGGGGCCCGCAACAAGGAATTGTTGATTTTTGAAGACAAGATGCGTGCCATTGCCGACGAGCTGGTAATCATGACCGACGATGGTTCAGCAGGAAGAAAGGGCCTTGTAACCGAGCCCCTGAAAGAATATTGCGAACAAAATCCCAAGCCAGATGAAGCTGTGGCCATTGGACCACCTATTATGATGAAGTTCTGTGCCGCCACCACCAAGCCCTACGACGTGCATACTGTTGTTTCCTTGAACACCATTATGATTGACGGTACTGGTATGTGCGGTTGCTGCCGTGTTACCGTAGACGGCAAGACCCAGTTTGTTTGTGTAGACGGCCCCGAATTCGATGGTCACTTGGTGGATTTTGACAACATGATGCTGAGAATGCGCTCCTTTAAGGGCCGTGAACAGGATGATATGCACAAGTGTCGCATGGAAGCCCAGGCAGAAGCCATTGCCGCAGGAGGTGGAAAATGAGTTACGTAAAACCAGAAGAACTTTCTAAAATTGCTGTGGCAGAGCTTGAAGCTATCAACAAGAAGCTGGCAGCAGGTCCTCTTTCCACCAAGGATAGAATGGCCATTCCTCAGCAGGATATGCCTGTGCTGGAGCCCCTGCAGCGTGCTCATTTGATGGATGAGGTAGCCATTGGTTATACCAATGAACAGGCCATTGTAGAGGCTCAGCGTTGCTTGCAGTGCAAGAACCAGCCCTGTGTAAACGGCTGTCCTGTAAATGTACCCATTCCTCAGTTTATTGCAGAAATTGCCAATGGAGATTTTAAGAAGGCCGTTGATATTATCAAGACTACAAACCTGTTGCCCGCCATTTGTGGCCGTGTTTGTCCTCAGGAAAAGCAGTGCCAGGAGCAGTGTACTGTAGGAAAGGCTCTAAAGGATGTTGAAAAGTCCGTGGCCATTGGTCGTTTGGAGCGGTTTGTTGCCGACTACGAGCGAGAAAATAACTTGCAGACCTTGCCAGAGGTTGCCCCAGCCACTGGAAAGCGTGTTGCCATTATCGGTTCTGGCCCTGCTGGCCTTACTGCCGCCGCTGACATTCGCCGTGACGGCCACGAGGTGGTGGTGTTTGAAGCCTTCCACAAGTCTGGTGGTGTTATGGTATACGGAATCCCTGAGTTCCGCCTGCCCAAGTCCATTGTTTCCCAGGAAATTGATCAGCTAAAGAAGATGGGTGTTCAGTTTAAGGAAAATTTCTTGGTGGGACGCACTGGTACCTTGATGCAGCTGCTGGAAGAGCAGGGCTTTGATGCTGCCTTTGTGGGAACAGGAGCTGGTTTGCCCAAGTTCTTGAATATTGAAGGTGAAAATCTTATCGGTGTGTTCAGTGCCAACGAGTACCTGACCAGAGCTAACCTGATGCGAGCCTACGACAAGCGAGCAGATACTCCCTTGTACGATGCCAAGCACGTGGCCATTGTTGGCGGTGGAAACGTTGCCATGGATGCCGCCCGTACCGCATTCCGTTTGGGAGCAGAAAAGGTTTCCGTCATTTATCGCCGAACTAGAAATGAAATGCCTGCTCGCCGGGAAGAAATTGCCCATGCGGAGGAGGAGGGGGTGGAATTCCTGTTCTTGGAAAATCCCACTCGAGTTTTGGGGGATGAGGAAGGTCGGATTCGTGGCGTAGAGGCTCTTTCTTATGAGCTGGGAGAACCAGATGAATCTGGTCGCCGCAGTCCTGTGGCAATTCCTGGCAGTGAGCATGAGATTCCCTGCGATGCCCTGATTGTAGCCCTTGGAAACGACTCTAGCCCCTTGATGATGAAGACTACTCCTGGTCTTGATGTAAACAGAAAGGGAAATATTAAGGCTGACGAAAACTGTGTTACCTCCCTACCCAAGGTATGGGCTGGTGGAGACATTGTACAGGGCGCCGCCACCGTTATCCTTGCCATGGGAGATGGTCGCCGTGCTGCCGCCAGCATCAACCAATACTTGAAGCAGGCTTAAGTAAAAGCCTTACTTTGAATACAAGAACCCCCTGGTCTAGCTTGTGCTGGGCGAGGGGGATTTTTTGTGGGGTTAGGGGGAAAGACAGGGGAATATGTCTAGCTAGAAAGGTTGCTCTGCGTGTAAGGACAAGGGAAGCTGTTTAGCTTGGCTTGCTTTCATCTCGCATCTACATAAAATAAAAAATGTGCTATAATAAGAAAAATAAAGCTACAGAAAGGACATCTTCATGGCAAAATCAAAATCATCTAAATCATCATCTGCAACAATTGGCTTTGAACAGCAGATTTGGGATGCGGCCTGTGAACTTTGGGGGCATATTCCCGCTGCAGACTACCGCAAAATCTTTACAGGACTCATCTTTCTCAAATACATCTCGACTGCATTTGAAAAGAAATATAACGAACTGGTGGAAGAAGGTGATGGATTTGAAGATGACCCTGACGCATACGAAGCTGAAAACATCTTTTTTGTTCCCCCAGATGCCCGTTGGAGTGTAATTGCAAAAAATGCTCATACCCCAGAAATTGGAACAATCTTAGACAAAGCAATGAACGCCATAGAAGCAGACAACCGTTCTCTCAAAGGTGTACTCCCCAAAAACTATGCCAATCCAGAACTCAACAAACGAGTACTGGGAAACGTAGTAGATGTATTCACCAACATGGATATGAGCGACACCGAAGCAAGCAAAGACCTATTGGGGCGCACCTATGAATACTGCATAGCACAGTTTGCAAGCTACGAAGGGGTAAAAGGTGGCGAATTCTATACACCTGCTAGCGTCGTAAAGACAATTGTTAGCATCCTAAAGCCGACAGAAGGAAAACGAGTGTACGATCCTTGTTGTGGTTCAGGTGGAATGTTTGTGCAATCCGTAAAGTTTATACAAGAACATGCTGGAAACAGGAACAATATTTCAGTTTTCGGGCAGGAAGCCAATGCTGACACTTGGAAGATGGCAAAAATAAATATGGCAATCCGTGGCATTGATGCAAACTTTGGCGAACATCACGAAGATACATTTTTTCACGATTTACATTCAACACAAAAATTTGATTTTATAATGGCAAACCCTCCATTCAACCTAAGTAATTGGGGACAAGATAAATTACAAGAAGATCCACGCTGGCAATACGGACTTCCACCAGCAGGAAACGCAAACTACGCTTGGATTCAACATATGATTTATCACCTAGCACCAAATGGAAAAATCGGACTTGTTCTTGCAAACGGAGCACTTTCTACACAAACAGGTGGCGAAGGCGAAATCCGTCGCAAAATAATTGAAGCAGATTTAGTGGAAGGAATTGTCGCAATGCCAACTCAACTTTTTTACAGCGTAACAATTCCAGTAACATTGTGGTTCATCAGTCGAAATAAAAAACAAAGCGGAAAAACACTATTTATAGACGCAAGAAACATGGGCCACATGGTAGACCGAAAACACCGCGATTTTTCTGATGAAGATATACAGTTACTTTCGAACTCATTTACCGCATTCCAAAACGGAATTCTAGAAAATAAAAAAGGCTTTTGTGCCGTGGTTTCCACAGAAGAAATTGCAAAACAAGATTACATCCTTACCCCTGGTCGCTACGTTGGTATAGAAGAAAAAGAAGAAGATGACGAACCATTCGACCAAAAAATGACTCGCCTTACCACAGAACTTGGCCAAATGTTTGAACAAAGCCACAAACTGGAAGAAGAAATAAAGAAAAACCTAGAAGGCATTGGTTGGAAAATATAGGGCGTGTCTAGTAAGAATATTGCCACAGGTCATCGATTTTGCCGCTAGAAGCTTCGCTGCGAATACGCAAAATCTAGGGAGGAACACTATGGAAAATGAATTAATCGAAACTGGAAGTCTGATGATTTATCAAAATGAAAAAGGCGATACAAAAATTGATGTTCTTTTTCAAGATGGAAATGTATGGATGACTCAAGCTGCAATAGCAGAACTTTACCAGACTAAACCTCAAAATATAACACAACATATAAAAAATATTTATGAAGATGAAGAACTTGAAGAAAGTCGAACTTGTAAGAATTACTTACAAGTTCAAACAGAGGGGACAAATGAATGAGCAAATGGAAGAGTGGACATGAACGAAACAAGAAAACGAGGATATGCACATTATAAACGACAAGAACTCCTGAATAAACTAAAGCCTGTGTTTGGAAAGCTTATAAATATTAGTACTGGTATTGAAGCAAATCTTTCAAAAAAGTCTCTAGACAAAATGACTAGTGCAAAAACCCTCGAAAAATCAAAAGTAAATGGATTTACGTTGGACGAACATTTTGAATTAGCTGCAAAAATTAAACCTCTTTATGAAACAGCAATTTTAGTTACTGCTCATGGGAATTTAAAGAATCCAAATGATCCCAATGTAGTATCAATAAAAAGGTTTATTGCTGCCGCAATATTAAACAACGGAAAAAAAGCAGATGTGTTGATAACTGTAAAAGAAAGTATTGCTAATGGACACAAGATATATTCAATAGAACTTGACGAAATAAATAAAGCCTCCGAAAGATTCAGAGGCTTGAGTGACGCGGCTGCAAGCAGCGAACAGGGCACCTAAGACACCTCACGTCGATATGTTTACTATATACTGAGCGTGTTTTTATGTCAAGGATGATATTGCCACAGGTCTTGGATTTGATAATTGAGAATTACCACGGGTCGTCGTTTTTGTGTGGTGAAATAAATAATTAACAAGCGGATTGGTTCGTAGCTAACGCTACTCACGGAGGAGTTATGTTGATTTATGAAGAAGAAACAGGAAAGATTATAAAAGCATGCATGAATGTTTATAATGAACTTGGTAATGGCTTTTTAGAAGCGGTTTATCAAGAAGCTTTAGCTATTGAGTTTGGACTAATGAATATACCTTTTAGAAGAGAAGCAAAAATTGATATTTTTTATAAAGGGAAAAAACTCAGTAAAGAATATTTTGCAGATTTTATCTGTTATGATACAATTGTTGTGGAATTGAAAGCTGTATCTAAACTTGTTAATGCCAACAAAGCACAAGTCTTAAATTATTTACATGGAACTAAGTTAGCAGTCGGACTATTAATTAATTTTGGAGAAAGTTCCTTGAAATGGGAAAGACTTACTTTGTTGAAGAATAAAAATAATTAACAAGCGGATTGGTTCGTAGCTAACGCTACTCACGGAAAAAAGTGAAGGTCGTTAGACCTGAACAAATCCGATTGTTTAGAAAATAGAGAACGGTGGATTGATAATTGATAATTGCCATGGGTCTTCGATTTTGCCGCTAGAAGCTTCGCTGCGAATACGCAAAATCTGGGGAAAAGGAGTTGTAAGATGAAAGAAGCTTGGAAAGAATGTAAGT
>JAZQSR010000104.1:0-3606 GCA_045630225.1 Treponema sp.
AATCATGAAAGCGACTTCAATAAATGGAAAGAACAGTTTGAGCAAACAGAAATGGTTGAGGTTGATCCAAAAGAATATCGGCATATGGATTTGGAAGAACTAAGGAAAAAAATTCACGAATATTTCGACGGATATACCATCTATTCCACTAACAGAGGGCGCAAAATCTTTTTATCCAAAGAAGAACAGGAGCTTTTCCTAAGACAGATTGATGCTAATTTTGATGTAATATCGCATATGCAAAGAAAAACTCGCACACATATTCAGTACATCAAGAGGGGAAAATAAAAGAAGCGGTCAGCAAATGCTGACCGCTTCTTTATTCTGAAAAGATATCGTCAAGAATTTTATCAAGTTCTTTTCGTTTGGCTGTTTCTTGTATCTCTTTCGCTTTTGCCTGTGTCTCAGGTATCTTTGAAATTTTCTCACGATACTCAGCGATGAGATTCCTACTTTTTAGGCGTTTCATAGCCTCAGATTCTTCTATCATCGTTCATCCTCCTCAATTCCATAGTCATTATGGCTCGAATAGAAATCATCATACTCCAACCCGTTTTCTTCGCATAACTCCCTGATGGTTTTCCCCTCTGGATTTAGATCAAGTCCCACCTTGCCGAATGGTGTACGGAGAGACTCGAGCTCATTCAAACTCATGTAGCCAAATTCCGAGCATCCTGGGCCAAGTCCAAGGTCTGCATATCCGAACATGATAACGTCGGTTTTACCGTCACCTATTTCGGTAACTTCCATTTCGGAAATAAACCAATGCGCCGCTGCTACGAAAAAGTGAGCAATACATTTCGCATCAAAGCCAAGACCGTCCTGCGATTCAAACGGGTACTCAGCGATTTTATCCTCTAACAACTTTCTCATCAAACTCATTTCATTTCCCCCTTTCATTGTATTTACTTAAGGATGTATTACACCATTTGTAAGTGAGGGCGAAACTGCAGTAAAAAAACCACAGCATGGAAGACCGTTCATGCTGTGGGTTCAATGAATGTCGGAGAAATGTTTCAAGTTTTTTCGACGTTCGTATTAAGTATGACAAAAGGAAGATCACATCAGAAGAAATTTTCTGATGTGATCAACATGTTGTTTATTTCATTTCTACGCCCTGAGGAGAGACAAGGTATCGCCGCTGCGCCAGTTCCAATAAAAAAGGTTTGGATATAATGATGTTAATTGGTGCTTCTTGGTATTTCTTTGGGTAGGATGCAAAATAGTATATACCTTTGATACCCTCGATAGGAATTTTACCTTTTTGACCGCTTGCGCGAATTTTCCGTGCATCGGATAACATTCTCCCGACGGTTAAACCTTTGCTTGCAAGCATTTTCAGAATTTTGCGTTGCTGAATGAGCAAGCAATCGGCTTTCGTAAACTGCTCCCAAGTGATACCTTCATAAGCGTCCTGGGTGGCACATGGCCAGATAAGTAGATAAAAGTCAGTCTTTAGCTTATCATTGCACAACCATCCCACCGTATCATACCCTTTTTGATAAGAATACAATTCAAATGCAAAGGTAGGGAGATTTTGGTTTAGATAGTGGAGTTGTGCCTTTTCGTCAACACAATACACTCGGCCATCCGTACCAATGAATTCAACATCGACACCGTTCAACTGTTCCTCTTTGCTCTGCACTCTTCTGATAGAAGAGAATGCACTTCCTGTCGGGAATCTGTCATACAGATACCTATCGAGGAAGATAGCCAACTGGGCTTCAGCTGAGTGATCCTCAACTCGGTGTGCATTAGATTTTTTGCTTGGAACAGGTTCTTCTACTGGGGTTATGGTAGGCGCAGGAGTCTTTGGTGCAAACAAGTCTCGCAGAAATTTCACGATTTTGCTAAACACTTGCGCCACCCCTTTTCTCATTTATAGGTTTCGAGTTGTTGCTTTATGTATGTGTTATTCAGCCAGAAGCATTGCTTTGTCATCATAGTGCCATCGGGTAACGGCAGTTTGTCCGATGCATCTTTTCCGTGAGGACGAACATGTGCAACATTGCTTTCTGACTGCTTGGGTAGATTGTTGCTCACGCCTCGTGAGGTAGGAGTCAGAACCACGCCATTTTTTATGGTGTCAACGGTTCGTTTCCATACACGGCCAACCTCTTCCAAGTCATCGTTCGGTATATTCCAGAACATCACACGGTCAAACACATACTGCCCGTCTTCACGTTCCTGGAAAATGACAAACATAAATTTTGTGGGAGCCAGATAGTTATAGAGTTCAGATTCTTCCCATTCTTCCTCTTGGCTTAATTCAATAAAGTCAAAAGTAGGGAAAGACATACTCTCTTTTATGCTACCATTCTTTTGTACACGAATGGTTTTAGGAATAATACCAGCCTTCTGGAATTCTTCGGTAGCTGCAATGCGACCAGAAACGCCCAGCATTTTGGAAAGCAGAATTTCATTCAAACTCTTTGCTTTACTGTCTACACCAAACAAGTCCTTCAGTTCCTGCTGAGTTCTACCATAAAATTCGCTGACTTTACTAATGATATAGCCTTCGAATGTGCAATGCTGAAGGAAACTCCAATGGCGAATAATCTTCGGACTCTGAACATCACCAAAGATGTACTTGTTCAGAATCTGAGTCATGTACGAAGATTTCAGCGAGTATGCTCTCTGCTTTGCTGGAATATCGGAGAACGGCTGTTCACGAACAGAAGAGGAGTCCGCACCTTTGGTACAGGCGGCCAAATACATGGTATCGCCCTCAGACAATTCATGTGCTTTGCCAGCGCGCACCTTACCAATAATAGTTTCCCAGTCCTGCTCAATAATGAGAAGATCCTCATCTGGAAAACTGAATAGAATTGCCTCATCAATACGGAAATCACCCTTGGGCTTGTCCTTCAGATGTTCATATGACATAAGAAGCATGGTGTTGCATTTATGCCAAAATGAACTGGTCTTAAAGGTCTTATCGTACTCCTGCATGTAATTGATAATGTTGCAGACCAGTCTTTCCTTGGCGCGAATACCGTTTTTGCCTCTCACATACGGCGTAACTTTTAGCTCAACACCAGCCTCAGGGAAGTCAGGTTGCGCCTCGGAGTCAGGTTTGTACCCGAACCAGCTCTCTTCTATGACCGTGCCGATAGCACCCTTGCCAGTAGCAAGACGTCCTGTGGTATCAACTTCTCGGAGAGGGATGCCTTTGATTTCCTGCGCTCTCTTTAACAGTAATTCTTTTGTTACATAAGGCGTTCCTTTCATCGGATTCAACCCCTTCCAAAATTTCTGCTTGAGTACTAAAGGGTCTTGTGTTGTCTCCACAAGACCCAAATAGCATTATTTATCAATTTATTCTTCGCAAGAAATAATTTCATCCAGAACTTTGCCCATTCTGGTAATCATTTGAACAACAAGCGCATTACCCATGCAGAAATATCTCATTCTATCGGGCATTCCAGAGTTTGTCCATTCATCGTCAAAACCTTGCAGTCTCTCAGCCTCAACGGGAGTCAGCAAACGAAGTCTGCCCGTTCCAGGGTCAGAGACAACATGGGTAGAACGGTTCAATGTGGATTCGCTGGTCAACATAGTACGACCAGGTCTGTCCCAGGGGTCAAGTCGGAGGCCAAGCGGTCT
>JAZQSR010000105.1:0-2562 GCA_045630225.1 Treponema sp.
CGAAGCAGCCAGACAGGCAGCAGCGCGAGCCGCCCAACAAGCAGCCGAGGCAAAGGCCACAGAGGCCGCTATACGGGAACAGGCCCGCTACGAGGCCGAGACCACCGTGCGGGAGCTCAAGGCTCAGCTATGGGAAAAGGACAGTATCATCCACTCTCTCCAGGCAGAAACAGCAAAATTGAAACATAAACTATCCACATTAAGGGAATATCTACAAGAACAGAACATATTTGAAAACTTTTTATCGTGGATTCGCAGTCGAAGTCATCAGCAGAGCTTAGATGATAGGGAACGATAACGCAAAAGAGCCACCGACAACCTGGTCGGTGGCTCCTAACCTTTCAAAGCTTTGGGGAGTGTTTATTACTTCATGGTTCGTACTCCTGGCCCCTTGTGGGGGCACCAACAATATAGAAGACCCAATAACGCAAGTGAGCATGGCCAGCCGTGCGCCACCTTAACAGATAATATACCTATTCTATTCTACAGCATATAATTTTACACTTTACACTCTCTCAAGACACTATAGACCGTTGGTCGGGAGCATCCTACATCCCTGGCGATAGCAGCCACCGACACCCCCTTGGCATAGAGGTCGAGAATCCGTGTGTTTCTGGTCTGCTTCTTCTGCCTCCGCTCCAGCTGAAGAGTTCGCCGCTTACTGAGCGAGTGGAAAAATTCCCGCTCCTGCTCCGAGGCATTCACAATTCGGAGGAAATTCTCGGTAGGGAAGCGATAGTGGCAGCGGTCGATTTGTCTGAAGATGCAGCACTCTATCTCGTTTTCATCCAGGGGGTCAAATAACGATGCGTTCAGGTCAAGGATATACTTCTGGGCATCGTCTGTGCTGTCCAGCAGATTCGTGACCACATGGTACATGGCGAACAGCAGAATCTCACGATTGCCACCCCCATCAGTCATATCTCTCGTATCGAACAAATGCTCTAGAAATTTCTTCCGATGGAAGAAACAGGGGGTATAGTCTCCCCGTCGGATGGTATAGCCTGTTTTTGGTCTGGCCTTTCGCTTGCGCTTTTTGATGTCTGCCCATAACCAACTGAAGTTTGGCTCGCCATAATTTCCAGTATAGGAGAAATCGCCGCAGTTCCAGCCAGCATCATGGACAGCCTGGAACAGGTCGTTGATGTTCGGGGTCTCCTGGTGCAAGAGCTTCCCCTCGCTCCAGCCCTGGTACTTGGTGTTGTAGGTGTACGGCAGACGGAACAACCCCTCCAGCTTCTTGGAGGCTCCCTCGTCGATGGAGAGTACCCGCTCACCTAGGTCGGCCATAATCCGCTGTATCTGGGAGATGATGCCGTTCATCGTCCCATGGACGATAGGCTTTAACTTCACGCTGCAGGGCTCGAAGCAGTACCACAGTTGAAGGCCTCGCCCCGTCTGGTGGGCAAAGTTCGGCTTCGGGTCGAGCCGAGCCAGTAGCTTCCCCTCGAACTCGGCTATATGGTCATGCAGAGCGGCGGGGGATAGGTCTGCTCCGTGGGCATCTATGTCGATGACCATGTTCTGGAGCCCCAGCAGATACTTACCCTGGCGGTGGTATGCGTTGTTGAAACCGTTGGGGGTCACATACACATCCACACCCTCGGGAAACTCCCCGTCAAAGGAATCGTCGCTCAAATCCCCCGTATACATGGTTCCCGCATACCCGCAGAACCGCTCCTTCTCGCCAGTGGTATCCCGATAGGCGAAGTGGAAGTGGTACTGATACTGGTCGGTACGGTAGAACAGGAAAATGAGGGCCTCTATCTGGGATAGGGTCATCTCTCGCCGTTCGGTCTGTCCGTCTGTTTTGATTGATAAACTCATAAAACTACTCCTTTTTGATGTATTTCGCATTTATTGTATCTGAAGTAGTTCTAAAAAGTAGGGAATAAACCAGAAAACACAGTTTGCCTCTACCCCGTGATTAGACAAATGGGGTGGAGGCATCTTTTTTGAAAATAGAGGGATAAAAATGTAGAAATTTTGCCCTAATTTTCGGTTCATCTTTCCTATCTGCTTTCCCTAGAAAATCGAGGGTAAAAAACTAAAATACGGCACCTACATTTTTTAAGGAGGCCGTATTATGGGCAGAAAGAGTAAACTGAATTTGGTAAAAGTGAGTACGGAATGTGAAATTATCGGCGGCGGCAACACCTACACCTTTAACGGGTTTCTACATACACTCACAGACCTGATTGCAAAATACGAGGCTGAGTTCGAGGACTTGGCCCATACGGAGAACGGAGACGCAGCTTGCGTCTCCGTTTTTCTCTTGCTATTTCGTGTGGCTTGAGTTATGATATTCTCAGAGTTTGGACAATGCACAACTTAATCGAAAGGAGTAGTGCAAATGGATAGAAAGAAAGCATATATGTACACCCGTGTGTCAACTGCCATGCAGGTGGATGGTTATAGCCTGGATGCCCAGGAAGAAGAGATTCGGCGGTATTGCGAGTACCACAAGATAGATATTGTGGGCTCCTATTCAGACAAGGGCAAGTCTGGCTCCACCATCGTAGGCAGAGAACAGTTCCAGAAGATGCTGGATGATATAGAGGG
>JAZQSR010000106.1:0-2281 GCA_045630225.1 Treponema sp.
ATATGATTCTTGTGTGTCTGTTTCTCATGCTGATTCTGATTCTCTGGAATTTTCATTGCCAGAATATCATTTCCGATTTTCACGAACACTTCTGGGTGCTTGAATTTCTCCATGTACTTCTCCAGCATTTCTCCTTGGATAGATGCGAAGTCCTCTTCTCCAAGCGAACAAATAAACATCGGTCCCGCTATTATGTCTATCATTTCACCCGTTTCATCATACACAGCTCGATTAAGTTCCATGCGGTTCAACTTACCTTCCTCGTTGCACACAATAGCAACGGGGTCATCATAAGGATATATGGCTTCGATAAAACCGCCGCCCACAAATTCTTGCATACCCTTGAGCCCATCCTTAATTTCAACCACCTGGGCTGTTTTCCCAGGAAGACACGCAATCACGGTCATGCCTTTTTCTGCTTCTCTTTCTTCAAACTCTTCAAAATAATTATTTTCCATTTTTATCTCACCTCTTTTTCAACGGTGCTGCCTGTGCTTACGAATTTGCTTTGTTTGCTTTTCAAGCTGCTCCGTTATTCTTTTGATTCGTTGGATGGGGTTATTCTCTTCTCCAGCTCGGATAACATTTGTTGAGTCAGTTCCTGGTAAAGCTGAAGCAAGTCCTCCATATCGTCTAATAAGCTCTTCTGCTGTAGGGCTTCTTCTTTGGTCATGTGTTTCTCTCCACTTTATGAATTTCTGTCTTAGCTCTTCCAACAACTTCCGTGCATCACGGATAAGCTGCTCCATTCTGGCAAGTGCTGCGTTGAGCTGCCGCCGTTCTTCATTCTCTTTAATAACATCGAACACAATACCACGCTCCAATGCTGCCCTGGCTTCTGGGCCTTCATGGAGCAAAGGCACTCGGTTAGATTCGTATTCATGGGTGGAACGGTTATCTATCTGGGACTCTCCCTGCAGATAGCCGTTGCAATATTCAACCCATGACTTTTTAAGGTCACGCAAGAACTGACGAGTGTTCCAGTTGTTGCTTTGTACTGTCACTCTCTTCCAAATCTTTTCTGTTGTAACGCTGCCATTACGGGTTCGGCTGCGTATCTTCTGTTCTCCAGTCATTGGGTCTATCTCTGGAATCCTCTTCCCGTTTTCATCCAAGGCATATTCCTTACGCTCCCTGGCATCCCAACTACCATCTTTTTTGAATCCACGGTTTGTACATAGGCAATGCAAATGTGGATTATCCTTTTTCAAGTGATAAGCCCAATCAACAGCCATACCAGCATCCACAAGGTTCTTCTGGATAAACTCTCTGGCACGGGATATAGATTCCTCCTGTGTCCATTCTTTTGGCATTGCGATAACGAATTGTCTGGCAACATGGCTATTCGGTTTGTTCTCTTTCTCCTGGACGGCGTTCCATAGCGTTTCCCTGTCAGCGTAGGCAGCAGGGGCATTGGATGGAAGTAGTATTTCGGAAAATACAACTTCCTCCTTATGCCGATATTGAAATGTCATGCCCAGAGAATCATCCCGTAATTTCTGGGCAGATTGATATGCTGCTGCCGCAACTGCACTTCTGCCGCTGCTGGCTTCTAATAATTTAGCTCGCATAAATAAAAAAGCCATGTGTCACCACCCAAAAATGCTGCGGCAAAGTGCAAGCCGTCTGCAAGACCCTAATCCAACAGGGTTGTTGGTGCTGTCCGCATAGGAATTTTGCCATAGCAAAATCAATGTTCATGTAATGGAATATTGCTCCCATCTGGAAAGATTTCTTCCAATGAAAAATTGGTGCTGTCTGCATAGGACTCTCAATGAAATTGCGACAATCTAAAGATGGTCTTTGCCTGTCTATTATTGGCGCAATCAGCTTCTTTGGAAGCGATTGAATAAAAACCGTCCACTTCGTTCCCGTTAAAATCCAAACAGTTCCCCGAAAATATCTGCATCGTTTCTCTCAGTTTCCAAAATCTGTTCCTGGGGTTCTTCCGCAGCAGCTTCTTTCGTTTCTCCCAGAGTAAAAGTCCCTGCGTTCTGCTGCTCCCGTAGAAAATTGACAACCGCATGAATCTCGTCTTCACTCAGCACTTTTCCATAAAGGGCAGCAAGCTCAGCACCGCAAACAATCAGCAAGTGTGTTCTGCGTTTCCTGGCTTCTTCGGCTTCCTGTTTCTCCAGGCGTTTAATCTCTTCATCATATTGCTCCAGGCGTTTCTTCATTCGCTGCCTTTTTTCTTTAACTTCAGCAACACGCTCTGTTATCGGTCTTACACCCACACTCTCACCTCCGTCTATGGGATATGGTTCTGTTTGGTTTTTCT
>JAZQSR010000107.1:0-7985 GCA_045630225.1 Treponema sp.
CAAGGGAAATACAGCGAGTATTTTTTTTGAAAATATACTTGTATTGCTGAATTATTTGCCGATATATTATTATAGGCCTGTCTCTTTTGGTAAAGTCTAGATTTTGGGACAGGTAATTGAATTGAATGTACGAGGATGGAAATGGCCAGACGCAGAAG
Organism: Treponema sp.; assembly: GCA_045630225.1. Lineage (GTDB taxonomy): Bacteria > Spirochaetota > Spirochaetia > Treponematales > Treponemataceae > Treponema_F. The sequence continues at coordinate 159 of JAZQSR010000107.1, forward strand.
ACACAATAATATAGGAAAAACTATCATACTGCTTTTTTTAATTATCATTCTGATACTTGCAGGTTTGGTCTGGTTTGATTATCTCAGTGTCATTCAGGTTAAAAGTGTATTTGCTCCTGTGTATCGGCTTTTTGGGCTACAGACTCAGACTTCCACCTCAGCCACAGGAACAGCACCCTTGGAGGCAGATTTAGATAATGACCGCTTCCAAAAGCGATTGGAATCCCTTACCCTCAAAGAAGAAGAGCTGAATCAGCGGGAAACTCAACTGGCCCAAGCAGAAGCCTTGAACCAGCAGACAGCCCAGGAACTGGAAAATCGGCGGGTGGCTCAGGAAGAGCGTGAAATTGCCTTTAATAGTACCGTGAGCCAGTACGACGGACGCCAGTTGAATATTGTTACAAACGTACAAAACCTGAACAACATGCCTCCCCAGAATGCAGTTGACATTTTGGTGGCTATGGATGATCAGGATGTTATTGATATTCTGCGAATGGCAGACCAAATTGCAGAGGAGGCAGGAAGCGTTTCCTTGGCTTCAACTTGGCTCATGATGATGCCTGCTGACCGTGCAGCCCAAGTTCAGCGAAAAATGCTCAGTAAACCAATGGCAACTACGGCTTCTGCTGAAGAATAATTTTACAAGACAATTTTTAAGATATAAGAAAGGCTATCGATGAAGTGCTTTTTACTTCGCCGATAGCCTTTTTTATTGAAGGAAACCTGTTGCCTTACTTACTCAAACTGGAGGACAGGGCACCAATGGCAGTACCAAGGGTTATGTCATTGTCCATGGCTACAATATCAAAGTACAGGTGACGCTGGTCAGAAAGATACTTATCAAGATATGCGTGGATTCTGGAGCGAAGATTATGAGTCTTAAAGAAGGTTGTGCCATTGCACAGGACACAAACAGGCTTTGTGGGCCACTCCCCCTTGCCACTTTTGATGACACAAGATGCAATGACGGCAGTGGTAAGACGGGCAGACCGCTCAATGATAGCATCAAGAATCAGATACATGGTGTCGTAATCATCCTGGGTTCCGGGGGCAACTACATCTCCCAGCACCGTGTCGTGGCGGTAGGGACCGTACAAGAACTGGACAACATCGTAGAGATCCGCCTTGGGAAGGGCTGCAAGACGGGAAGCTACATGCTCTGAGAATAAGCCTTCCATGGCGGCAGCTTTTAGGGCAAAGGTGGCCAAGGGACCAAGGTAGGCTCCAGAGCACATCTTTTCCATAACATAGCGGCCAGGAGTATTAGTGCTGGAATCAAAGGCGATGTCAAAGGAGGAACGAGGCAGCTTGTCGAACATGCCTGACTCACAAACCACAATCTGGGCTGAAGGTGGAGTGGCCACCTGACCTTCAATCTTTTTGATGGGGCTGTATTCGATGTAGGCTGAGTTCATGCCGGTTCCAAGAATCAAGCCCACGTAGGAGCTATACTTCATGCCAGGCACATTGCGAGAAGCTCCTGCCAAGAGGGCGGCGGTGGTGTCGTTCAAGAGAACGATGCGTTCAGGCTTGTTCCAGCCCCGCTTTACCAGAGCTTCGGAAAGACAGGCCCCTACCTTGGAGCCGATTACTGCCTGAGCATTAATTTCCTTGGAGAAGGAAAGCACTTCGCCGTCACCGTCGGGAAGGATTTTCATGGCATAGGAGAAACAAAAACCGATTCGGGTACTCTTATTCTTGAGGTGGTCAAGATTGGTGGCAATCTGGTCAAAGAATTCATCCTTGGACAATTCCCGCTCAATGCCGGGCATGGAGCATTTTTCCAAGTCGGAAATACTGGGATTGCCCTCTGCATCAAAGGTAACTAGGCAGGAGCGGAAATTTGTTCCACCAGCATCAATGACGATAACACTGGTATCTTTTGGTGATTTTTCTGGAGGCATTCCCCAAGTGGGAATCATAGGCTGGCGGGCATCCATGGGCCCATCACCACTACCGGAATCGAGACCATGCTGCATGTCGTACAAAAGACCTGCAATAACAGAATTTATATCAGGGCCTCCAATAGGAAAACCGTTACGACCTAAAAATGCTGAAACATTCTGAAACACACTCATAAAACCTCCCGTGTATTGATTCTAGTATACAACATCAATTTCACCCTTGCAACAAAAAAGTATTTTCCATAAAATCGTTTCCATGCTGGAAAAATTACGTCAGGAACTTAATCAAGAACAATTTGAAGCTGTTACCACCACCGAAGGCCCCCTGCTGATTATTGCAGGTGCAGGAAGTGGCAAGACACGAGTTATCACCTATCGCATTGCCCACATGCTGGAAAAGGGAATTCCTCAAAGCCAGATTCTGGCCCTTACCTTTACTAATAAGGCGGCACGAGAGATGGAGGAGCGAATCAAGGAAAAGACAGGAAAAAAGCTCCAAAATCTTACTGTTTCCACCTTTCATGCCTTTGGAGTAAAGGTACTGCGACAAGATATAGAAAAATTAGGCTGGAGAACTAACTTTTCCATCTACGATGATACAGACAGAAATCAGCTTATTAAGGAAACAGGACGGGAGCTGGGCTTTACGGCAGATGCACTGGACGTGTATGCCATAGGAGGACTTTTTTCTAATATTAAAACAGGACGGTGGACTTGGGACAATCCCAATCCCAAGCTGCGGGGAAATGTTCAGTACCAACAGCTGTATCAAGAATACCAGCGGGGATTGCAGCTATACAATGCAGTGGATTTTGACGACCTGATTACCCTTCCCATCCGCCTGTTTCGGGAACATCCAGATGTACTGGAGCAATATCGCCATCGTTATAAGTACATTATGGTGGATGAATTCCAGGATACTTCAATTCAGCAATACCAGATGATGCATCTTTTGGCAGATCAAAATGTGGCGGTGGTAGGAGACGACGACCAATCCATTTATTCTTGGCGGGGAGCGAACTATGAGAATATCCGCATGTTTGAGCGGGATTTTCCCCAGGTGAAGGAAATTCGACTGGAGCAAAACTACCGCTCCACAGAAACTATTTTGGCAGCAGCCAATGGCGTTATCTCCCACAACACCAACCGCAAGGACAAGGCCCTGTGGTCTGGAAATGGTTCTGGTCGCCCCATTGAAATCTTTTTACCTGAAAACGAGGCAGCAGAGGCAGACTTTATTGCAGAAGCCATTCAGGGAATCTGTATGTCGGAAAAGCGAAGCTACGATGATTTTGGGGTGCTGATGCGGGCAAACACCCAAAGCCGTGCCATTGAAGAAGCCTTTTTGGCGGCCAACATCCCCTACACCATCAGCGGAGGCTCCAGCTTTTTCCAGCGAAAGGAAATCAAGGATGTCATCAGCTATCTGCGAGTTTGTGCCAACCATGACGATGACATCAACCTGCTGCGAATCTTGAACACGCCTCGCCGTGGCATTGGACGAAAAACCCTGGAAACCTTGAACGAGCTAGCTCGTGAGCATAATTGCTCCCTGTGGCAGGCAATTTCCAAAGCCTTGCAAATGGAAGGCATTGAGTGCCGAAAAAAAGAAGCAGAGGAAGAGGATGTACCAGAGGAGCAGGAAGAAGAATTCCAGCTGATGACTCTAGAACCTGTCTGTGAGGAAGAGGATCTAGGCTTGGGTATAAATAAGAAGACATTGGTGGAATTAGCTTCCTTTGTGGAGCTGATTTCCCGCTGGAGAAGCACCTTGCTTTCTGGCCATGGCTTGGCAAAGAAGGTACGGGACATGATTCAGGAAATCAATTACTGGGATTACCTCATTAGCGAGTACCAGAAAAACGAAAAGGCTGCTCGGTTCAAGTTCTTGAACATAGAAAGCCTGCTACAATCTTTGGAAACCTGGGAGAATGGAGAAACTGCCAGTGGCGGGGATCCCAGCTTGTTCACCTATTTGAACCGCATTACCCTTTTGTCTCGGGACGACATGGAAGATGATTCATTCAAGGGAAAGGTAAACCTCATGACCATCCACGCTTCCAAGGGATTGGAGTTTCCTGTGGTGTTTATTGCGGGGGCGGAGGATGGCATTATTCCCCATGCACGAAGTATAGAAGAAAGCGAAGAAAATATTGAGGAGGAGCGGCGGCTTTTTTACGTGGCCATTACACGGGCCCAGCACAAGCTCTTTATTTCTGCCTGTCGCCACCGCAAAAAGATGCAGTCCTTGGTAGAGGCCGAACCTTCCCGCTTTTTAGACGAGATTCCTCCAGAGCTAGTGGAATACCACGAACCAGCTGTAACGGTGGATACAGAAACTGCCAAGAACATGATGGCGTCCTTGGCAGCTATGTTTTCACGAAAGGGTCAGTAATTACTCTTCCTCAGACTCAAAGGTTGCCAAGCGGGTCAGATAGTCCTTTGTGTGGCGGGCAACAAGTCCGCTCAGCACAATCAATGACACACAGTTAGGAATGGCCATAAGACCATTGGTGATGTCGGCAATAGTCCAGACGGCACTAATGGTCATGTAAGGACCAATAGCGATTGCTACGATGTACAGCAGGCGGAATACACCTACAGCCTTCATGTGGCCATTGGTTAAGTATTCAAGACAACGCTCGCTGTAATAGTCCCAGCCCAAAATTGTGGTAAAGGCAAAGAACACCAGACAAAGCATCAGCAGGAACTGAACACTAAGGCCATCTCCGCCCAGCACCTTGGAAAAGGCTGCAGTGGTAAGGACTACACCCTTCAGCTCAGGATTGCTCCAAATATCTTCACCAGCAATAACGATGGAAAGTCCTGTCATGGTACAGATAATCAAGGTATCGATAACGGTACCTGTCATGCTTACCAAGCCCTGCTCAACTGGATCCTTCATCTGGGCAGAACTTGCAGCAATGGGAGCAGAACCAAGACCAGCTTCGTTAGAAAAAATTCCTCGGGCAACACCCTTCTGCATGGCATCGGTCATTTGCTTCATGACAAAGCCCATGGCACCACCTGCAACAGCACTCATACCAAAGGCACTCTGGAAGATGGTAGCAAAGGCAGCAGGAATCTTGGTGGCATTCATTACCACAACGCTCAATCCCAAGAACACGTAGATAACTGCCATGAAGGGAACTACAACCTCGGAAACCTTGGCAATTCGCTTGAGACCACCGAGGATTACCAGAGCGGCACAAATTGTTACAAGAGCTCCACCAATAACTGTTGCCCAAGAATAATCATTTCCCATCAGAGAGAAGGCAATATTGCTGTTGGAGGGGTCAAAGGCATTGTTAATGGCACTGGTGATACCGTTAATCTGGGTCATGGTACCAATACCCAAAATTCCTGCACAAACGGCAAAGAAAGCAAAGAGTTTGGCAAGCCACTTCCACTTGGCTCCCATTCCCTTTTCTATTGTATAGAAGGGACCACCTAAAATATGGCCGTCTTCCTTTACCTCTCGGAACTTACAAGCCAGCATACATTCAGCAAATTTGGTGGCAGTACCTAGAATGGCTGCAATCCACATCCAGAACAGGGCACCAGGACCACCAGCAGAAATTGCAGTGGCAACACCCACGATGTTTCCTGTACCAATGGTAGCAGAAAGGGCGGTACAAAGGGCTGCAAAGGCAGAAACCTCCCCCTCGCTGCCTTCCCGCTTGCGGAAGATAGAACGGAAACCTCGACCCAGCTGACTAAACTGGATACAACGAAGACGAATGGTCAAAACAAGACCAGTCACCAAGATCAAGACGATGGTGGGAATTCCCCAAACAACATCGTTGATGGAAGAGAGAATTGAATCGAAAGACATGTCAATTCCTGCGGGAGCAATGTCCCTTTAAAAAAAGATAAGAGCCCTACATTCCACACGGACTGTAACAGGCTCTCTAAAGAGTGGGTTGAACAGGTTTTTATTAGCTCCGTCCACTTTGCCTGAGATATCGGCTCGAATAGCCTTAACCCTTCGGCGCCCCATGCAACTGAAATTCAGTATTCTGGGAACTCTCCAGAGAATCACAACCACAAAACACGTTGCAATTGTGACGGTGAATTATAACACATCAATATGGAAATAGCAAGAAAAATTTATATAAACAGTTTTTACTATATTTATCAATATTAAAACAATAGAATTTCTAAATTTTCTCTAAAAAAGTAAATTTAATATTTACTTTTATATCGATATATGAGATAATGAAAGAGTCATTGGGTAAATTATATTACTCATGATTTATGGAGGCATAGTATGAAACATTCTATTCGTATTTCCCTGTTTATTCGGTTTGGAATCCTCACACTCCTTATTTTGTTGGCCACAGTTATTGGATTTCTTGGATTGAATCGCTTGAATAATGCAAACGATCATCTTTCTATGGTAACAGTACCTGCAGTACGAGCTTCCGCAGACATTAATCTGAATCTTTCTGATTTCCGAATAGCTGAATTGCGTTATTTGAATGCACTTACAGATGATATTCGAGCCCGCTATCGAACAAGAATCACAGAATTGCAAGATCTGATGGATACATTGTTCAAGGAATATGAAAAATTAATCGAAACAGCAGAAGATCGTGCCCTTTTGCAAGAGGTACAAAAAGGCTGGGAAGACTACCTGACAGTACATGAGCAAATCATGGCAGTTAGTAAGGACGGCAGTGATGAAGGTATTTATCAAGCCCGCGTTTTGTTAAACGAATCTACCACTCTCTTTGATGATGTAACAGAGCGGTGTATCGCTTTGGAAGATTATAACCAAGAATTGATGAATATGGCTCAAGCCGATAGCACCCAGATGTTCAATGAGTCTAGCGTCACCATAACATGTATTTGTCTGGCTAGCATCATTCTTGCAGTGATTGTATCCATTGCTTACAGTAATTCCTTGATTGCAGGAATTAACACCGTTAAAAATGGACTCAGAGATCTTTCTGAGGGAGACTTGACTATTTCAAGTACCACTGCAGAAGAACGCAACAAGTGTACAAGCCGTAAGGATGAAGTTGGAGAGATGGGACATGCCTTGCAGAATATGTTGCAGGAATTAACAGAAATTACTATCGCATTGTACTCAGCTTCTAACCAGGTAAAGGACGGTGCCACACAAATTAGTGCCACAAGTCAGCAGGTAGCAACAGGAGCTTCTAGTCAGGCTGCATCTACAGAAGAAATGTCTTCTACAATGGAAGAAATGGCTTCTAACATTCGCCAGAATGCAGATAATGCAACAAAAACTGGTGCTATTTCTCAGCGTACCACTGATGACGGAAAGCGCGGTGGTGTTGCAGTACAGGAAGCCTTGGTTAACATTCACGACATTGCCCAGAAGATTGGTATTATTGAAGACATTGCCAGTCAGACAAACTTGTTGGCCTTGAATGCCGCTATTGAAGCTGCCCGTGCTGGTGAAGCAGGAAAGGGATTTGCCGTTGTAGCAAGTGAGGTTCGCAAGTTGGCAGAACGCAGTTCCGTTGCAGCTGGAGAAATCAGTGAGCTTTCTTCAATCACGGTAAACTCTGTAGAACAGGCAAATGACATTGTATCTAGCGTAGTAAAGAGCATTGAAGAAACAAACATGTTGGTAGAAGAAATTGCCACAGCGAGCCGAGAGCAGGATACTGGTGCTCAGCAGGTAAACAGAGCCATCGTGCAGTTGGATACCATCGTACAGCAAAACGCAGCAGCTTCCGAGGAATTGGCAGCTATGGCAGAAGAGCTGACAACCCACTCACAGTCACTCTTGGATACCATCAGCTTCTTTAGACTGGATGCAAAAACCATGAAAGCAGCAGGCTTCCAAGCTGCAGCAGCATCTTCTAGCAAGAAGACCATGGTTGCTAGCCCTGCACCAGCTCGACCGGTAAAGGCTACAGTAAACACAGCAAAATCAGGCTATGGACAG
>JAZQSR010000108.1:0-3018 GCA_045630225.1 Treponema sp.
CTGCATCCTCATTCTATAAAAATCCCCACCCGCCCGGGCCGAAACACCGTGACGGGGGAGATATATTCGATATGAATATATTCATATTATTCTATTTGATATGAACATCATATTATTTTACAATCTATAATATAATCATAGTATTGTCAATGTTTAACAATAAAATCTCAGTATCATAGAATTATGGAATCATCATTCAAAAAAAATTTACGAGATGAACTAGATTTTCAGGACATAAAGGTAAAAGAACTTTCTGCAATGACAGGTATTCCCAAGCCAACCTTAGACAGTTATCTTGGGGTACGTCAGCCCATGCCTCCTGCTGATGTGGCGGTGAAAATAGCCCAGGCTTTGAATGTTTCTGTTGAATATCTTGTTACTGGAGAGGATAGCCGTCTTGTGCCACGAGATTACCAACAATTTCAGCCCTTTCGCATGATTTTGGAAGATTTAGCAATTTTAGATGAAGATTCCCTAGAAAAACTTACGGTAATGCTCCATGCATTGGCCCAATTAGTGAGAAGCAAATAATCACTTCCCTCTTCTTAATTTTACCTCATTAAACAAATAAAAAACCACTGCCAAATCAAAGCCTACAGCAAAAGCGGGAGGCCCTAATCCAAGCAGTGGTTTATTTCCAGCAGTGGATACAGTTAGTTTTTCTTTCCAAATAGCCGCAACAGTGAAAGGAAGATGTTGATAAAATCAAGATACAGCTCCAGAGCCATAACTACGGAAGCCTTGGCAAACATATCGCTACCGTCGCTGCGTTCTGCAATGGCATAGGCTTTCTGGGTGTCATAGGCAGTAAGGCCCACAAATATGCCCACAGTTACCAGTGACAAAAGCCAGTCCAAGCCGCTGGACTTCAGGAAGATGTTTACCACACTGGCAATAATCACCCCAAAGAGGGCCATAGTCAGGTAGCGGCCAGCGGAACGGAGATCTTGCTTGGTGACTCTACCATAAATGCTCATGGCGGCAAACATTCCAGCACTAATCAAGAAAACGCTAAAAATAGAAGTTTTAGTATACACAATAAAGATGGAAGCCAATGTTATCCCATTCAAAATGGAATACACAATGAACACCAAGCTGGCCGCACTAGCACTCATTTTGTGGATACAGAATGAAAAATACATCACCAAGGCAAGCTCAGCGATAATCAAACCATAAAACACCAAAACATTTCCAAAGATAAACTGCAAGGCAACAGGACTAGAAGCCACACCAAAGGCAGTCAGTCCGCTCAAAGCCAAGGCCAGTGTCATCCAGGTGTAGACACCGGACATAAACTTTTTCCGTTCATCCTCAGTGGTACGAACAATTACTGAATCATTCATTTTATACCTCCATCTTTAAAAATACGTTCCAAGATTCTTGCCGTCAACAAGACAAAAGCTAGAACTTTACAATATAGTTCTTTTTCTTGCCACGACGCAGCACAATCACCTCACCTTCTATGGCTAGCTGACGAGTTACCAGAAGATTTTCATCTGTTACCTTGTCACCGTTTAAGGTGATGGAGCCTGCTGCAAGGAATTCCCGTGCTTCACGGCGGCTGGAGCAAATCTTGTTGTTTACCAGCAGATCAATCAAGGTGGTTTCCTCGTTGGCCAATTCTACGGTAGGTACATCCTTAAAGCCCACCTTAATGTCTGCCAAGCTCAGATTCTTCACGTTGCCAGAGAAAAGGGCCTCACTAATGTTCACTGCCTTGTCAAACTCAGCAGCACCGTGGAGGTCTGTAATGATTTCACGGGCAAGGGCCTTGTGGGCTTCTCGTAGTTCTGGGTTGGCAGCGTTCTTTGCTTCCAATTCCTGAATTTCCTCGGGAGTAAGGAAGGTAAAGATTTTCAGGTAGGAGCCTACCATGGAGTCGTCCACGTTAATCAGATACTGATACAGCTCGTAGCTAGAGGTCTTGTTAATGTCCAGCCACAGGGCGTTACCTGCAGACTTACCGAACTTGTTGCCGTACTTGTCCAAAACCAAGGGCATGGTAAAACCATAGGCTTCCTTTCCTTCGATTTTGCGAATAAGCTCCAGTCCTGTGGTAATATTTCCCCACTGGTCAGCACCTTCAGCCTGCATGATGCAGTTTTTAGTGCGGAACAGGTGCAAGAAGTCGTAGCCTTGAATCAAGGTATAGGAGAATTCAGCAAAGGTGATTCCAGTTTCCAAACGGCGACTGATAATGTCCTTTCCCAGCATGTAGCTAACATTGATGTACTTTCCTACATCACGCAAAAAGTCCAAGAAGCTAAAATCCTTCATCCAGTCGTAGTTGTTTACGATTTCGGCCTTTCCGTCAAAAATTCGAGAAACCTGAGCCTTAATTCCAGCAATATTTTTTTCGATTGTTTCCTTGGCAATGAGCTCTCGCTCCGCAGTGGGACGAGGGTCTCCAATAAGACCAGTGGCTCCACCCACCAGCAAAATGGGATGATGACCAGCCTTGGCAAGACGCTTTGCCGTAATCAGGCTGGAATAATGCCCCAGGTGGAGGCTGTCTGCAGTGGGGTCAGTTCCCCAGTAAAAGGAAATGTTTCCGCTATTGATTTTATCCTTAATGTCCTCACCAGCTACATCCTTGATAAGGCCACGCCATTCCAATTCTTCATATAAAGTCATAATTACTCCACCAAACAAAAAATATCACCTTTGTTTGTACCATGTTTTGCACTTTTTGTCTAAGGGGGCGGAACACAGAAGCATCTCTTTCAATTATTGACAGATAAACGTAAATCTCCTACCATAGAATATGACTGAAAACTTCAGACGCAAACGTCAAAAGTTTTCAGTTACTTAGGAGGAAACCAGTGATAAAAAGAGACTTATATTTGCAGAAAATAATTGATTATATGTGGGATGGACAAATAAAAGTGATTACTGGAATCCGTCGTGCAGGAAAATCAACCTTACTTTTTGAGATTTTCTACGAATATCTTTTGCAAAACAATGTTCCTCCCAATACTATCATCAAACTACAATTAGATAAACGAAAGGATACAAAAT
>JAZQSR010000109.1:0-16224 GCA_045630225.1 Treponema sp.
TCTTCCTAAGACCGCTTGGCCTCCGACTTCTCCACGACAACGTAGGCATGACCTTGAGTAAGATTCGCCACACCATGTGTAACTGCGGTGTACTTTCCATTCCTCAGCTACAAAAGGAAGCCAAGATTACCCTCGTATCCCAAGCCTCCATCGTAGAAGGCTCCTCCCACGACGTGGTGGTTCGCAGTACTTCGATTCGAGCTGAATAAAAGTGGTACTGCCTAGTACTTCGATTCCAGCTGAGTCAAGCTAAAATGGTGCCGGTGAGATGAATTCCACCGGCATTTTTGTTTTTGGGTGGGTGAAGCGGAGGAGACAGGCGTGGAGCATGAGCCGCTCTCCTGGCAAACGGTGGCCATACAATCGGTCTCCTTGGATGGGGATGCCAATCCCCTTTTGGTGCATGGCATGGAGCCGTAGCTGGTGGGTACGGCCTGTTCGTGGCACAAAGCGAACACGGGTAAGCACCTTGTCAACAGAAGTTTCCTGGCTACAGCGATGATAGGACAAGACCTTCCAATCTGTAATTCCCACCTTGCCGTGAACTTCATCGTAGATTTGGCGGGGGCGATTGTCTACATCTAGCCGAAAGGGAAGCTCCAAGTGGTTCCAGCCACTGGCCACTACCCTCCCCCGCAATAAGGCCTCGTATTCCTTGTAAACTTCACCTTCCATAAATTGACGAGAGAGATTTCGGTGGGCTTCTTGAGTAAGGGCCAGAACTAAAAGGCCAGAGGTGTCCTGATCTAGGCGATGAACTGAAGGCTGGCTAATGCAGTGAGGAAAAAGCCGCTGGAGCCGAGTTACCACGCAATCTTGATTTTCTTCCCCTCGCCCTGGCACAGAAAGAAGACCAGCAGCTTTGTTCACCACCACAATAGAATCATCTTGATACAGGATTTCCAGACCCAGCATCACTGGTAGCACCAAGCCACACTTTTCGTCACAGGGCGGGTAGAATTCCCTGTGGCATCGGTTACCAGTGGCAGCTCCATAAAAAAATTCTGCTAGGCTTAAAGGAACAAGGCCCTGAGAAAAGGCTGCACCAAAAAGCTTGGGAGCACAGCAATCTCCAGTGCCTGTGGGAGGTAAATTGCCCTGGGAAAAATCAGGATAAAAGTCGGCAAAGCCTCTAGTGTAGCCGTCGCCACAGGGAAACTGATATAGATTGTAAATTGCAGTCAATGATTGATTTGACAATTCACGACGGCGGTGACGTAAGGCTTGTAGCTGCTCTAAAAGTGAGGAATCGCTTTTTTCTAAGGCTTGAATCTTAGCCGTCAACTCTTGAATAGCCCCATCGTCCTTCTGAACTTGGACATTGTAATCATCCACATTCAACAAGGGGGGCACCCAGCCTTCCACTAGCCACTGGCCCAAAAATTGCCCAGAAAAAGCTTTAAGAATCACCTGCTGGTCAGTTTTGGGGTTCTGACACACAAGAACTCCAAACATCATTCCTGACGCCCCTTGCTGAAAAAGAGGATTTTCATCAAGCTCTTGCATCAAGGCTAGGGCGTGGGTTTTGGCTGGTTCAAGGGGAAGAGGTGGAAACATGGAAATTAGTCTATAGAATAAAAATAAAATATTCAATTCTAAAATATTGTAATGATTACAAATTTGTAATATACTCTCTTACAGATTCAGTCTTTAACTTCAATATGAGACTATATCTTATAGAAGGAACCATCATTTTCCTTTAATCTTGAATCAGGAGGTCTTTTTATGGCTTTGTATATTTCAACCGAGGCAAATAGATGCCTCAACTGTAAGAAACCCTTATGTATGCAGGGATGTCCCATTAACACCCCAATTCCACAGGTTATTTCCTTGTTCAAGGAAAATAAAATCCGTGAAGCTGGCCAGATGCTTTTCCAGAACAATCCCATGTCCTTGTTCTGTTCCATTGTTTGTGACCATGCCAGTCAGTGCGAAGGCCACTGTATTTTGAATAAAAAAGAAGCTCCCATTCGTTTTTCCAATATTGAACGATATATTTCCGATGCCTGCTTGGACAGAATGGACTTACCCATGGCTGAATTAAATGGAATTAAGGTGGCTGTAATTGGTGGTGGTCCTGCTGGAATCTCTGCTGCCATTTTGCTGCGTCAGAAAGGCTACGAGGTAACCATCTTTGAGGCAAAGAATAAAATCGGTGGTGTGTTGCGGTATGGTATTCCCGACTTCCGCCTGCCCCGCTCCATGATGGATCGCTACGAGGACAAGCTTTTGGCCATGGGCATTCAAATTAGAACCGATGCCACCATTGGTGGAGCCCTGGAAATTGACGACCTGTTCCGAGACGGCTACAAGGCCATCTTCATTGGAACTGGTGTATGGCGACCTAAAAAGTTGGGTATTCAGGGAGAAAGCTTGAGCAATGTTCACTTTGGAATCGACTATCTTTTGAATCCTGCTAGTCACAAATTGGGAAAGAGCCTTTCCATCTTGGGAATGGGAAACGTAGCCATGGACGTGGCTCGTACCGCTTTCCGTCACGGTGTAGAAAAGGTAACCCTCTATGCACGAGCAAAACGTGTAGCAGCTAGCGACCACGAGGTGGAGTACGCCAAACTTGACGGTGCACAATTCATGTTCGGAATGCAGGTAGTTTCCATTACCGAAAAGGGACCTGTGTTTAAGGAAAGCATTTTTGATGAAAATGACAAGGTTATTGGGTTGAAGGATGAACTTATTCAGGTAGAAAGTGACTCCACCATCATTGCCGTAAGTCAGATGCCCAAGAACAAGATTTCTCAAACCACTGATGGCTTGGTGGTAACAGAAAATGGCTTACTGAAGGTGGACGAATTCTTCCAGTCCTCCAAGGAAGGAATTTTTGGTGCAGGAGACGTGGTTTTGGGAAGCAATACTGTTGTGCGAGCAGCTGCTACTGCAAAGAAGGCCGTGGATGCCATGGATGCCTATTTGCAGGGACGTCTTCTTAAGCCTACCGAAGAAGCTGCAAGCTAAGATATTTCAATAAAGGTTTATAGCTACAGGCTGGATAAAAGAAATACTTTCTTTTATCCAGCTTTTTTTTGCTCAATCAACTCACAAAATCTTAACAAAAATCTAACAAAAATAGATATTGTGCAAACAAAAAACATTCATTATGTTTAGGCCATGAATATTATTTCTTTTTTGTTTCAGCTCATTGGTAGCCTAGGATTTCTCCTGTACGGCATGAAGATGATGAGCGACGGAATCCAGAAATCTGCAGGAGAAGGTCTTCAGCGGATTCTTGGATTAATGACTGGAAACAGAATTCTGGCTGTTTTAACAGGACTGTTTATCACCATGATTATTCAGTCTTCCAGTGCAACCACAGTAATGGTTGTATCTTTTGTAAACGCTGGACTTTTGACCCTAAAGCAATCTGTAGGTGTTATTTTTGGTGCAAATATTGGAACCACCATCACCGCTTGGATTGTTTCTCTCTTTGGATTTAAGTTTGACATTTCTGCCTTTGCAATACCAATGTTTGGTATTGGCTTCCTACTGATTTCTGTAAAAAGACTAAAAAAAGAGGCCATTGGAGAAGCCTTAATGGGATTTGGTCTTTTGTTCTTGGGATTGGATATGCTTTCTTCCATCATGCCAGAAATCAGTGCCGACAATGTGTCCTTCCTTGCAAACTTCCAGAACAGTGGTGCATTAAGCGTCTTCCTTGGAGTTGTGGCAGGACTAGTTATTACCATGATTATTCACTCCTCCAGTGCTGCTACAGCCATTATCCTGACCATGTCATATAATGGTTTGTTGACTTGGGAATTTGCTGCAGCAATGGTGCTAGGAAGTAATATCGGAACCACCATCGATGCAGTCATTGCCTCTATCGGTACAAAGGTAAATGCTCGGCGAGCAGCCTTGGTACACGTGCTATTTAATGTGTCGGGAACAATCTTGGCGGTGATTTTCTTTAAGGGACTTTTGGCCTTGGTGGATATGATTGTTCCTGGTCCTGTAGACCAAAATACCATCACCACCCACATTGCCATGCTCCACACTGTGTTTAACACTGTGAACACCATTATCTTCCTGCCCTTTGTAAACCAAATTGCCGCCTTAACAGAGCGTTTGGTAAAGCCAAAGCAGGACGAAACTCCAGACGAGTATCATCTGGAAATGCCTCAACCTGGCAAAAAAGAGCAGGCTGCAGGAGCAATTTTGTTGGTGGAAAAAGAAATTGCAGACATGACAGAAGTGGTTATCAGAATGTTCCAGCGAATTCGGAACACTTTTTCCAACAGAGCTATGGCTGCAACAGAAGAGTATAAGCTAGCACAGATTCGTGATGAAGATTACGCAGATCAAATGCATCACGAGCTTTCTCAATACCTTGTGCATTGTTTAGATTTGCCCCTTACTGACAACCAGCGAAACAATGTGTCTCAAATGCTCGAAATTATAGCCCAACTTGAATCCATAACTGATGACTGTCACAGCATTTCTTCCTTGCTATCACGAAGCATCGAAAAGAACATGACCTTTGCACAAGAAGATCTTGATCGCCTTGACCCCTACGTAGAATTAGTAAATCGATTTGTTCTCTTTATCCGAGAGCATATTAACAAGCACCTTACTGAAGACAAGTTAAGCGAAGCCAAGACAATCGAAGATCAGATTGACTTGTTCCGCAAAAACTTGAAGAAGGTGGCACGAAAGCGGCTGGAAAGTGGTGCCGACGTAAAATCAGAGCTCTTGTACATTGACTTGGTACGTCAGCTAGAAAAAATTGGCGACAAAGCCTTCAATATTTCTGAAGCATTGTACCTGACAAAATAAAAAAAAGAAGGGATTGCAGGAAGAAAACTTCTTGGCAATCCCTTTCTTTTTATAAGGCTAGATTGGATATCCAGCCTTTGACTTATTATTTCAATTTTAATCAGATTAGATTACTCGCTCAGCAACAAATTGTAAGCATCAAGGGGAGTTTCAGCAGACAAAAGGTTATCACGCAGACTTTGATTCTTTAGACGAGAGCTAAAGAAGGACAATGTCTGCAAATAATAGGAGTGCTGATTGTAAGCTGCTGCAATCATGAACAGCAAACGAACAGGAGTGTCGTCAATGGACTGAAAATCAATAATCTCGGTACGACTAATTCCCACTGCCATTACCAAATCGGTAACGGAAGCCAAGCGCACATGAGGAATGGCAATACCACGACCAATGGCGGTAGACATCAACTCTTCTCGCTTGAGAATTTCTGTAGTCAGCTCCTGGCTGTTTTTGACTTGGGGAGCGGTGCCCAAGGTATTGGAAAGCGCCACCAAAGCATCCTGCTTTGTAGAATGATTCAAGAACATAATTCTATCAGGAGAAAGAATATTCCGAACCTGAACAATGCTGGAAGGTGCAGCTGGTCGGGCACTGGAAGAAAGTCGGTCGTTTACCCACTTTTCAATCTCACTTTTCTTGAATCTCCATACGGTACCAATTTTACCAGAAGGGATTTCA
Organism: Treponema sp.; assembly: GCA_045630225.1. Taxonomy (GTDB): domain Bacteria; phylum Spirochaetota; class Spirochaetia; order Treponematales; family Treponemataceae; genus Treponema_F. The sequence goes on from JAZQSR010000109.1 coordinate 5,464, forward strand.
CCCTTCTGAGCCCAATCGTAGACAGTCCGCTCAGATACCCGCAGGTAATTTGCAACCTCATCTATGGTCAGAATATCGTCAATCACGTGGTTAACCTCTGTATGTGGATTGTAATATCTATCAAAAATATTCTCTATTTTGCATTGTTTACCGTTTTATGTCAAGGCTTGCAAGAACATGAAATAACTCGCAATATTCCTTGCTGCAAGTTTATTTCTGCAAGCCTTCCGCAAAATGATAGATACCCTCCAAACACAGGTTTATCAGGTAGCCAGCTCGTGGAGGGAATCGTAGGGATATAACTCCCCCAAGGTTGTTTTGACCATATTCTCCCACTTTGGACCAAACCACACAGGAGTTTCTCCCGGAGCAAATTCCGTCAGTACTTGGCGGCAGGCTCCACAGGGTCCCACAGGATAATCACTGGCAGGAGTCACAATTACTAGAGCCAAAAAGCTTCGGTATCCTGCTGACATGGCGGTAAAAATGGCACTTCGTTCGGCACAATTGGTAAGGCCAAAGGAGCGGTTTTCTATATTTGCACCCTTTATAATTGCTCCATCCTCCATCAACAAGGCTGCTCCCACAGGAAAATGGGAATAGGGAGAATAGGAATTCTTGGCGGCACTACAGGCGGCTTCATAAAGCTCCTTAAATTTTTCTTCTGGAATAATCCGTGATTTCTCTTCCATGATACACCTCTCTTTACAATTTCCTACTATTATTATACCATAACAAAATGAAAATCAAAGCAAATCTTCATATCATTATTGCTGCAAGTGTTGGCTTTTTAATACTTTACATCTTCATTGCCCCTCGGACTTTAAGCAAAGAATTACAACTGATACCACAATGGACAACTTCCGTTCTCCAGCCAAACACAGAGGCTGTTGATGCAAGCACATTACAAATGCCCTTTTTGCTGGGTCAAAACATGGGGTATTTTACCCAAGATGGAAAAATCACTTTGATGGAAAGTTTTCCCTTCCATGCAGCTATCTCTTCTTCTTACCGAGCAAGCTATGCCCCCGATTCCACCAGAATCCCCGTGTATAAATTGGAATCTTCATCAAATCAAGCTGATTTCTATCTGGAAGGAACAGGGTTTCCTTTTTTTGTTGAAGATAGAATATATCTTTTTACTCCTGGTGGCTACGGCCTTGCCCAATATTCCCAAGAAGCAGGAAAGTTGTGGCAGTTTGAACATTCCGCCCCTATTGTCACCATCTCCTCTTCTCCAGCAGGAACTGCCGTGGGCTATGCAGATGGTATTATCTTCATCTTTTCTCCTACAGGAGAATTAGTGCAAACCTTTGAACCAGGAGGTAGCACCTATCCCATCATTTTAGGAACAGACCTTTCTCCTTCTGGAACTCAGCTGGCCTGTGTATCAGGCATTGAGCAACAGCGTTTTGTCCTGACTCAGCAAAAAAATGGAGTGAACAAGGTTGTATTCCACACTTATTTAGAAAAAGACCAAAGGAATTCCGTCCTTGTGCAATTTAGCAAAGATGAAAGCCGTGTTTTTTATGCCAGTGGCACAGGAATCGGCATTGTTGATTGCAATAACCTTGAAAAAAAGGAAATCCCCCTGAATGGAAATATTCTTGCCATTGAAGAATGTGACACAAACGACTTGATTTGTGTTCTCACAAAGGATTCTGGGCGCTACAATATCTACCTTATAGAAAACAATGGTACCTTAATCGGTTCCTTTGGATTTAAAGCCCAGGCTGCCTTTATTACTGTTGCTGATGGAAATTTGTACGTTGGTCGTGACACACAAATTTCAAAAATCGATTTAACAAAAGAATAAGGGAAAAGTTCCCTATATTCATGTTTTGAAAAGGAGATACAATGAAAGGAAAATTTTTCCCTGTTTTTATAATCACACTAGTGTTGTGGGGAATACTGCCCCTTTCCGCCTTTGACTGGCCCCAAGAAGGAGTAAATGCCAGTTCATTTTCCACCCAATTTGGCCAACTACGAGGAGGCACTTACAGTAATGCATTGATTTTTGCTGAACAAGCAGAAGTTTCTGCCATAGAATCTGGCTCTGTTATTGCAATTTTAGGCGATAACTCTAGCGAAATGGGATGGTTCCACTCTCCCCTAGGAAATGCAGTCATCATTGCCCATGCAGATAACCTTATGAGCGTCTATGGAAATCTTTCCCACGTAACGGTAAGCCCAGAAACTACCCAGATACCCAAGGGAGGAAAGCTAGGTACAAGCGGTTTTTCAGGTTGGCAGTCTGGACAGAGTAGTCTAGAACTTCAGGTGATCGATACCGAGCAGGAATCCTCAATCAATCCACGAATCTTAATGCCCCGTTTTCCAGAAGAGCCTTCTCTCCTTCTCCATGGGATTACTGCGGTTGGAAGAAATGGTGAAGCCATTGAATTGCGTACTAGAAAAAGCCTTTCTGCAGGCAGCTACAAACTCTATCGTGGCCATGACCATGGATTTTTCCCATATAAATCCCGTGTTGTAGTCAATGGAGCAGAAGTGGAAACCCTGACCTTTAATAATTTAACTCGCTCTGGACGCTGGCTGACTGTTGTTGGCCGAAAGCCATACAATGCAAAGGAATCATATCCTACTGCCGACAAGCAATTCTTAACTGAAGTAACTCTTGCCCAAGGGAAAAATACCATTTTAGTTACCATAGCCGATATAAATGGTAAGGAGTACAGTATTACCTATACCCTAGAAGTATGGTAAATCCTTCCAATAAAAAAAAACTCTCTTCAGCAGGATGATACCCTAGCTTGAAGAGAGCTATTCACAGCAATTACCGCTGATTAGTCTTCACCATAAAGATGCTCAAACTCGTGCATCTTTTCCATGGCTGCTTCCTTACACATACCACAACCTGTACCAATCTTGGTGCGAGCCTGAAGCTGCTCCCAAGTTCTGTCTCCAGCCTTGTAAGCTTCTTCCAAGTCTCTGTCGGTAACGTTGAGACAGGTACAAATTACCTCAACTTCTTCCTGGCCAGCAAAAACAGGTCGTCCCTGCTTGGTAAGGTAGTCATCAATGGCTGCACGAAGAGCCTTGTCTCCCAAGACGGAACAGTGAATCTTGTTAGCAGGAAGACCACCAAGGCGAGCAACAATGTCTGCTGGCTTGAGCTTGTAGGCCTCATCGATTTTCATACCCTTGCAGGCCTCAGAAAGGATTGAGGTAGAAGCAATGGCACTGGCACAACCATAGGTCTTCCAGCGAACATCTTCAATAATATCATCCTTAATCCGCAACAAAATCAACATCTGGTCACCACACTTGATGTTACCAACAATTCCCCGACCATCACAGGGCCACTGGGCCTCTTCCTCCATGAGAACATTCTTAGGGTTCATGAAGTGCTCTTTTACAATATCTGAATACAACCAATCTTGCATTTTTTTTCGTCTCCTTTCCTTATATTATTCTGTATATGATACGGTGGACATTTTCCGCAATCGTTCAATAACGGGAGGGAAATTCTCCAGCACAAAATTTACTTCTTCTGGGGTATTGTACTTTCCAAAGCTAAAGCGAATGGAACCATGGGCTAACTCAGGGCCAAGACCAGTGGCCATCAACACGTGGGAGGGATCAAGGCTGGCAGAGGCACAGGCAGAACCAGTGGAAGCGGCCACACCCAGCAAGTCCAAGTACAGGAGGATAGCCTCTCCCTCGGCACCAGGGAAGGACACGTTCAAGGTGTTAGGTAATACCTTTGTTTCGTGACCGTTGATGCGGATTCCAGGAACAGCCTTCAAAAGCCCATCCTTCAGCTGCTGGCGAAGCTTGCCAGTAAATGCAGCATATTCGGCCAATTCCTTTCCAGCCAATTCAGCGGCATATCCAAAGGCTGCAATGGCAGGACCGTTATAAGTACCAGCTCTCAGTCCATGTTCCTGATGGCCACCACGAATCAAAGCTTCGATGGGGGCACGTTCCTTAATATACAAGGCTCCCACACCCTTGGGGCCATAAATCTTGTGGGCAGAAAGAGTGGCGTAATCCACACCCCAATCCTTAAAATCTACAGGAATCTTTCCTGCAGCCTGAACAGCGTCAGTGTGGAACAAGGAGCCTACCTCATGAGCCATGGAACAAAGGGTTTTAATGTCCTGAATAGTTCCAATCTCATTGTTGGCAGTCATAATGGAAACAAGGAGGGGCTTCTTTTCCAAAGCCTTCTTGTAGCTTTCCACATCTACAATACCAGCATCGTCCACAGGAAGATATATTACCTCAAAGCCAAACTGACTTTCCAAGCGACGGCTAGCTTCCAGAACACAGGGATGCTCGATAGCAGTGGTAACAATAACCTTGTTGTTCCGCTTCTTGGATAGCTCCACCATGGTGTTGAACACCGTGTTGTTGGACTCAGAACCACCTGAGGTAAATACAATTTCCTCTGGCTGACAATGAACCAAGGAAGCAATCTGCTGACGAGCCTTTGCTATAGTAGCAGCCACCTCTCGTCCTTCTTGGTGTAAGCTTGAACCATTGGCATATTCAGCCAATTCCTTGACATAAAAATCATAGACCTCCTTAGAAAGAGGGGTTGTAGCATTATAATCAAAATAAATACGATTCATCTCATTTCTCGGGAAATAATCCCGCCTCCAAAAATAATTCCATTTAAATATACTACAGCAGACTGGCCTGGGGCAACGGCCCGCTGTGGTTGGTCAAATATAATTTCGTAAGAACCGTCTCCCCTGGCACGAATGGTGCTGGAGACTGCGGGAGAGGCAAGGCGAATCTTTACCTGTCCCTTAAAACTTGATTTTGGTGCATAGCCACCGACCCACACCCAATTTTCGGCCACCAAGCCAGAACACAGAAGGTCCTGGTCGTCGCACAGTACCACTTGATTCTTTTGGGAATCGATGGAGTGAACGTACAGGGGACGATTGGAGCTAACTCCTAATCCCCGCCGCTGACCGATGGTATAATGATGGATACCACGGTGGACACCCAATTTCTTTCCCGCTAAATCTACAATATCCCCTGGCGGGGAAATCTGGTCAGAAAAGATGATATCCAGATAAGTGTCTGGAATAAAGTCCTGACTTTCACTGCGGGAAGCGGCGGCCAAACCCCGTTCTTGAGCCATGGCGTAAACTTCCTGCTTGGTGTAAGCAGACAAGGGAAAACGAACCTTTTCCAAGGTAGCAGAAGGAACACGACACAAGAAATAGGTCTGATCCTTTCGCTTGTCAGTAGCAGCAGAAATCATTACCGGTCGCACAGCTTCTTGTCCTGTCACATCATCACCGTACACAAGTCGCAAATCCTCTGTAGGGCGAACCAAGGTGGCATAGTGACCAGTGCAAAAGTAGTCAAAATCGATTCCCTTTGCTCGAACACCATCTAGCAAGGCCCCAAACTTTACGTTGGGATTGCAGTTGATGCAGGGATTAGGAGTGCGACCATTTCTATACTCTGCCTTGAAATAATCAAGTACGTGGTGGTGATATGCTTCCCGCACATCAATCACGTGGTGTTCTATTCCCTGCTGCTGGCAAAAGGCCTTGCATTGAGCAATATCAATGGCTTCATCTGGCCCGTAACAGGAACCACGCACACCTTCAGCAGAAGGAGGTAATGGCAGGTCATTGGCCCAGCTAGACATGGTAACTCCCACAACGGTACACCCATGCTCTTTTAGCAACAAGGTAACCAAGGTGGAGTCAACACCGCCAGACATTCCCACTGCAACCAGAGAACCTGGTTCAGGCATAGAAAGTTTTTCCCAATTCATAGTGTAAAATATAACTGTTTTTCAGATAAAATGGAAGGGGCAAAACACAGTTTTCCTATAGTTTTACTATGAAAAAAAAACAGTTATTGACAAAACACCACCTTTTTCATAGAGTGAAATAAAATCCCTTGGGGGCCGTTCAATGCAACAACTGGAAAAGCAGGTAATTTTCACCACAGAAAAATGTATAGGATGCAATCGATGTATCGCATCTTGTCCAGTTCCAGGAGCCAATATTTCGGCTCATCAAAATGGCAAAGGATATGTGGTGGTAGACAATACACGATGTATCCACTGTGGTCATTGTCTTGACCAGTGCCCTCAGCAAGCACGAGATTATATAGACGACACAGCAGTTTTCTTTCAGGATTTACAAAAAGGAAAACAGATTTCTGCAATTGTGTCTCCTGTGTTATGGCTCCAATATCCAGAAAAGGCCCATCAGATTCTTGGGTACCTCCACTCTTTGGGAGTAAGAAAATTTTTTGATGCAGCAGCAGGTTCAGATATTGTAACCTGGGCCCATACCCATTATCTTCAGAATCTTTCCCAGCCCATGCTTTCTTCCACCTGTAGTGCCTTGGTGAATTATGTGGAAAAAGTGCAACCAGAATTGATTCCCAACCTGGTGCCTATTCACACGCCTTCAGAATGCCTTGCAATCTACCTTAAAAAATACCGAAAATTCCAAGATAATTTAGTTTACATCAGTCCGTGTATTGCAGATTATGATCAAATCACCTCCCCTGAAACACAAGGTCGGATTCAGTATCATGTTACTATAAAAAAATTGATGGAAGCTATTGGAGACAAAGATATTTCTTCATATTCCAAGCAATTGAATCTTTTGGGACTTGGCCCCAGCGGGCGATTGTATTTTCCTGGTGGACTCAAAGAAAATCTGGATCATTTTTTGGGAACACGTGATATGAGAATCCAGATTACCAGCTTAAATTCCTTTGGAGAGGGATCAGATTCATTAAATCAGTTTTGTCAAGAAAATCAGGAAGGAATTTTCATCGATTTCTTGAACTGTAAGCACGGTTGTCTTTTAGGAACAGGAACTAATTCCAGTGAATGTCAAATAAAAGATATTCTCAAAGAATATAACTCACAATCAAGAAAAAAATCTTCTTTGCAGGAAGAAAATAATCCTTACAACAGTAATCTTACACAATCAAGACGATTACAACTTTTACAGAGAAAATTCCAAAGCCTTTCTCCAGAGGATTTCCGTAGGAGTTTTAATTCCCTGCGTATTCCAGAAAAACACATTACTAACGAAGAAGTGGAAGATGTTTTCCAGAAGCTCTACAAAACCACGGAAGATAGCCGTTGCATAAATTGCCAATATTGTGGTCACAAGACATGTACCGATATGGCAATAGCCATTGCCAAGGGATATAACAATATTTACAACTGCACGCAATATCAGCAAGGCATGATGATGAAGATGGCTACCACAGATATTATTACTGGGCTTCCCAACAAGGCAATGCTTTTTAAGGCGGGAAAACAGCTGTTTGACAACAATACCTTTGAAAATTATGTGTATGTGATTCTTGATATTAAACATTTTGGTTCCTTCAACAGCAAATTTGGCTATGAAGGGACAAATAGCATTCTGGTGGAATTTAGCCAAGCTGCAAAACGATATTTAGAGCCTAAAGAACAGCTTTTTCATGTAGAATCAGATAAATTTGTTGCAATCTTGAACAAGCCCCACTTAAAATACTACATCTTCTTAATCAATAACTTGATGCTTACGAGCTTAACAGAAGACTCTAAGTTTCCTCTGAAACTGACAGTGCGAAGTGGTGCCTACGATCCAGATGGAACAGAAGAAAACTTTTCTGAAATTGCAAGACATCTTTTTTCTGCCAGCTCCATTAAAAGCAATGACTTAAGTAATGAAACGGTTATCTACAACAAGTCAAATATAGATGAAGCCCTCTCCCACATTATGTATATCCAACACATTCCCCAAGCCTTGGCTAACAAGGAATTTGAAATTGTGTACCAGCCTAAGGTGGGAGTCCACGACCATAAACTGAAGGGAGCAGAAGCCCTGGTTCGCTGGAGAATGGATGGTAAATTCATTCCTCCCAGCCTCTTTATACCCATTTGTGAGTCAGCGGGACTCATTCAGCAGCTTGATTTTTACATCTTGAATCAAGTGTGCAACACCATGGACACGTGGATTCAGCAGGGCTTGGAGCCAGTAAAGGTTTCCGTCAATTTTTCCAAGCAGAACTTTACCATGCCAGACATTGGCAAGCGAATCTGCAATATTGTGGACAACTGGCAAATTCCCCACGAATTGATAGAAATTGAGTTTACAGAAACAGCCTACAATGAAGACGAAAAGATGCTAGACAAGGCTATCCGAGTGTTGAACGACAAGGGGTTTACCGCATCCATTGACGACTTTGGAAGTGGCTACTCTTCCTTGAGCCTCTTGGAAAACTTGAAATTCGATGTGCTAAAACTGGACAAATCCTTGATTGATACGATTTTGCAAAATCCCCAGTCCAAGATTGTAGTGACAAATATTGTGCGAATGGCAAAGGAACTGAACATGGAGATTGTGGCAGAAGGAGTGGAAACAAAGGAAACACTTCAAGTGCTGAAAGAGCTTGACTGCGACTTAATCCAGGGCTACTTCTTTGACAAGCCCTTGTTCCAGGCGGAATTTGAACAGCGGTTGCAGAACAAGCAATACCCCCTTTAAACTAAAAAAGCACCACTTTTTGAAGTGGTGCTTTTTATTGGCTCCGTGTTTTTATCCTAAAAGAGTCAATTCCTCGGCAGTAAGCTCACGATAAGCACCTGGCTCCAAACTGGGATCCAGCAGCAACTCTCCCATGGCAACACGTTTCAGGGCGATAACTTGATTTCCCACTGCTGCCATCATCCGCTTTACCTGATGATATCGGCCCTCGGTTATGGTGAGGTAACATTGGTTTTCTGAAATCCATTCCAAGACGGCGCTTTTGCAAAGATATTCTCCATCATCACCTTCTGGGGCAATGGTAATTCCCTGTAAAAACTGCTCCACAATATCCTTTTGATTTTCGGCAATAACAGTATCCCGCAAAGTTACCAAATACTTTTTGCTGATGTGGGACTTGGGAGAGGTAAGGCGGTGAGTCATGGTGCCATCGGTGGTAAAAATCAAAAGCCCCTCTGTATCAATGTCCAGTCGCCCCACCAAATGAAGACTACCACCTAAAAACTGATGGCGAAGGCTTTCTTCTAGCAAGTCGTACACAGTGGAATGAAGGCCGTCCTTGGCAGAACACACTACCCCACCACACTTGTTCATCATCAGATGGAGGTGACGGCGGAGTTCCAGCACTTGACCAGCCACCTCCACAGTGTCGCAGTCAAGGTTTATATGCTGGTCGGGACTATGGCAAACTTGGCCGTTAATTACAACTCCTTCCCGACGCACCAATTTTTGGGCATCCTTTCGGGAGCCAAAGCCATGTTTTGCCAATACCTTGTCCAGACGTTCTCCTGCCATCACTGCCTCCTATTTTCGCTCTTCCATGGGGATAAAGGTCCGCTGATTCAGCACGTTCTTGTAGGCAGGACGATAAATACGTCCACCAGCAATCACCTCTTCAATGCGGTGGGCAGCCCAACCTGCAATACGAGACATGGCGAAGATGGGGGTGAACAATTCCCGTGGAATGTTCAGCATGGTGTAGACAAAGCCAGAGTAAAAGTCCACGTTAGTACAAATCTTCTTGTCGCTAGTCTTTTCCTCGGCAAAAACCTCTGGGGCCAGCCGTTCAATGGCACAGTACAAGCCATATTCTTCCATCATGTTCTTTTCCTTGGCCAATTCAGCAGCCTTGTCTCGCAGCAAGATTGCCCGTGGGTCGGAAACGGTGTAAACGGCGTGGCCCTGACCATAGATGAGGCCAGTACGATTAAAGGCTTCCTTTCGGACAATCTTTCGCAAGTATTCCTTAATTTCCTTTTCGTTGGACCAGTCCTTTACGTTGGCCTTAATGTCGTCCATCATTTCCATTACCATCATGTTGGCTCCACCGTGACGGCGCCCTTTGAGGGAACCTACCGCAGCGGCAATGGCAGAATAGGTGTCGGTGTCGGCAGAGGATACAACGTGAATGGAGAAGGAGGAGTTGTTTCCTCCACCATGCTCTGCGTGAAGCATCAAGGCCAAGTCCAGGATTTCTGCCTCTAGCTTGCTGTAACTCTTGTCGGAGCGAATGAGCCGCAGGAAATTCTCCGCTGTGGATAATTCTGGCAGGGGATTGTGAATGTACATGCTCTTTTTGTCGTAATATCGCCGCTTAGCCTGATAGGCATAGGCAGAAAAGGTGGAAAATTTTGCCACCAAGTCAATGCACTGCCCCAACACATTGGGAATTGCAGAATCATCAGGATTGCTATCATAAGAATAACTGGCAAGAACACAACGAGCCAACTTGTTCATGATATCTGGGGAAGGAGCCTTCATAATCATGTCTTCTGTAAAATTGTCTGGAAGGGCTCTATGGTTTCCTAAATAGGAGCGAAATTCCTCTAGCTGTACCTTTGTGGGAAGCTCTCCAAAAAGCAAAAGATAGACAGTTTGCTCAAAACCGAATTCATCACGAGTCATTGTATCTTGTACCAAGTCTTCTACATCATATCCACGATAAATCAGCTTGCCAGGAACAGCAACCTTCTTACCATCAATGACATCGTAGCCGATAACATCACCAATTTGAGTCAAACCAGCCAAAACACCACGACCGTCAGAATACCGCAAGCCACGCTTTACGTCAAACTTTTGATACAAGTCAGGATTGATAGGATCGTTCAACTCCACCAACAAAGACAGCTTCTGAACAATGAGATTTTCAAAACAATCAGCCAAAATCTTCTCCTCTCACAGTAAACTTGCCTAAAACAAGGAAATCTCTCTATTGTTACAGTATAGCTAAAATTATAGAAGGGAGCAAGGTAGAGAGAAAATTACA
>JAZQSR010000110.1:0-3435 GCA_045630225.1 Treponema sp.
CCTGTCTGACGGCACCCAGTACGAGGGCCGTGTGGTGGGAACCGATGCTGCTAGCGACATTGCTGTGCTGAAATTTGATCCTCCCAAGGGAGTAGAGCTTAAAACCATTCCTTTTGGTAATTCCGACAAGCTGAAGGTGGGGCAAAAGCTCATTGCCATCGGTAATCCCTTTGGCTTTGAGCGCACCATGACTACTGGCATTGTCAGTGGTTTGGGCCGCCCCATTCAGAGTGCTGCAGGAACCATTATCCGGAACATGATTCAAACAGATACTGCCATCAATCCAGGAAATTCTGGCGGCCCCCTGCTGGATACTGCGGGGCGGATGATTGGCATTAACACCATGATTTATTCCACCTCCGGAAGCTCTGCTGGTATTGGCTTTGCTGTTCCTGTAAACACCGCCCGTCGTGTGGTATCTGACTTGATTCAGTACGGTACCGTTCGCCGTGGTGTAATTGAGGCCGCCTACGTGCAGCTCACCTCCAGCATTGCCTCCTATGCTCGCTTGGAAATTAATCGTGGACTTTTAGTTTCCCAGATTCAAAAGGGAGGCAATGCAGAAAAGGCTGGTATTCAAGCTGGTACAGAGGCTGTTCGCTACGGAAGCAGCCGCAATGGTCGCATCATCTACCTTGGTGGAGATGTTATCACTGCCATGGACGGCATTAGCGTTACAAGCTTGGCAGACTACTATTCAATTTTGGAAAGCAAGCGACCGGGAGACACGGTAAAGGTAACTGTCTACCGCAACGGAAAATACCTAGATCTTCAAGTAAGTTTAACAGAAGAGTAGGCTGAAAGTTGTTTTGCCTTAGTTTCCTTATTCACTCCTATACCTGTTCTGACAGGCAAAAAAGCATATACAGGGGGAGGGTGGTGATGCCATCTTTTTCTCCCAAATTGTAATCGCCAAATTTAAGGGCTTGGTAAACATGATATTTTTCTGGGTGGGCTAGGATGGTTCGAGTACTTTTGGTATTGCCCGTGGTGGCTTTTACTTCTATAAGTGTGCATTGACCTTGAAGTCTTGTCACAAAGTCTATTTCTAGTCCGCTATCCTTGTGGAAATAGTAGAGCTTCCGTTGGGCCTTGGTAAAGATATCTGCTGCCAGATTCTCAAAGATAGCTCCCTTATAACTCAAGAGATTTCCTTGTAATACATCAAATTGTGTACCTTCTTCCAACATGCTGAGAAACAAGCCAGTGTCTGCCATATATACCTTGAATATTTGTTCTTGGGCATTTCCTTCTAGGGGAAGTTCCGTAATGGAAAGATTGTAGCACCGACTGATGATTCCCGCATCTTCTAGCCATTGGAGACTGCCTAAAAATTGAGATGCCTTGGAACCCTTTGTAACTACAGAAAACTGAAATTTCTTGTTTTCCTTTGCCAACTGTTTAGGAATAGACAAAAAGCACTCTCGAATTTTTGCCTTGTCCTGCTTGTCGGCATATTTTATCATGTCATCTTGGTATGACAAAAGTATATCCCGTTGTATTTGTTGGACTCGTCCCATGTTCTTTGTATCCACATAGGTTTGTACTACTTCTGGCATTCCTCCCACAACTACATAATGCAACAAGAGTTCCCGCATTTTCTGATGGATTGCCTCTGGGACAATAGTTTTATGGTGGTAGCATTCCTGTACAAGCTTGATAACGGCAGGCTCTATATTTGCGGCCCAAAGAAATTCCTCAAAGTCCAGAGGAAACATGGTGATCATAGTTTCATAGCCTACTGGAATGGATTTTGTCTCCTTGTTGCCATATCCTTGTACTCCAAGGAGAGATCCTGTGCCAATCACATCAAAACGACCATCAAGCTTGAAGAATTTCAATGCAGTACGGGCATTGGGACATTCTTGTATTTCATCAAAGATAAAGAGTGTTTCTCCGGGAGGAAAGTGATATGGAGTACCAAGAAGAGCGGAGAGTTGCAGGAGTATGGTTTCTATTTCCAGAGAGCCAGAAAAAATTGCACTGTAATAGGGATTTTCAAAAAAATTGAGGTATACCACCTCCTTGTAGTATTGTTTTCCGAAAGCTTGGACAGTGTAGGTTTTGCCACATTGACGACATCCTTTGATGATAAGTGGCTTGCGATTTCTATCTTCTTTCCATGCAATAAGTTTTTCTTCAATCTTTCGTTTTAGCATAGGGAGCCCCCTTACCATAATATGCCACAGGTTCCTATTTTTCAAGTGACTTTTTTATGATTTTTCCTATTTTTTAATTGAGTTTTTTTCATTTTCTTCCTATTTTTCTAGGGAGTTATATTTTTTAACAGAAGAGTAGGGGAGAATGGGTGTCTTTTTTGTCTTAAATTTCCAGAGAAAGGGTTACTTGGGTGCCTGTTTCCTCATCGCTAGAAATGTCTAGGTTTGCATTGATGATTTGGGAGCGGGCATACATTCCCTTAAGGCCCAATTGTGTACTCATTTCTGGATTAAAGTCTTCTTTGTTCATGTCCATGCCGCACCCATCATCAGTGATAAAGAAAAAGAGCTTGTTTGGCTCAGATTTTGTATCTTCTCGCACTGCCACCACAATTTCTTCTGCCTTTGCGTGCTTTGCTGCATTTGTCATGGCTTCTTGGATAATGCGATAAATGTGAATTTTTTGGGTGTCGGAAAGCTTTTCCAAAAGTATATCAGTTGGTGCGTACAAGCTGCAAGGAATTCCCCAGTCCTTTGTAAATTTATTCACTAAATCATTAAGAGTTTGCTTGTATTTTTCTGAAGTAATTTCTAGAGGAACGAGATTTCTTACAATAGTGGTAATATTTTTTAAAGTTGTTTTTTTCAAAGAAAGTATGGATTCAAATAACTCTTGAATTTTTTCAAAATTCATAGAAAAAGAGGCTGCTGGCAAGTTGTTTTCTGCCTTGTTTTGGGTGGCAAGGTGGCAATCTTTTGAATCAGCGGTGGTTGGATAAATTAAGGGGCGGAGCCGTTCAAGATAAAATTGTTCCACCCGCATATCCTGCAAAACCGTGTCGTGAATTTCCCGTGAAATTCGTTCTCGCTCATCTTCCTGCACTTGGACAATAACATTGGTAATGCTTTCCTTTTCCTGAATTTGGGTTTTCAGCAAGGTCTTTTCTCGAATTGAATGGGCATATAACAGAGAGATAAAAATAATTACAATGGAGCTTACTACAAAAACGATAAAAATCAGAGACAACATAAAGCTAGAATCATTAAATTCTTGGGTATTATGATAGGTATAGTTTATGTAGTCATCTTGTGCTTGTATAAAAAGCTTGTCTAGATTATGAAGTGAACTTAACTGATGATTTTCTGTAAAATCCTCGGTAGCTTGTAATAATTTTTCTACATTTTGTTTTAAAAAGGATAAATTTTCGTAGTTAGGAAAATCGTGAATTTGCATAAAAGTATATAATTCTGAGGATTGATGAATAGAAATAGCATC
>JAZQSR010000111.1:0-3266 GCA_045630225.1 Treponema sp.
AAGCCTATTGATTCAGAAACAGTATTGCCTGACAGTATTATTTCTGTAAAGGATGGAGAAATAACTAAAAAAGCTATTCCTGTGTATTTCTTGGATATTCTGAAAAGTAAAGATAGCAAGACAATTGGTCAATATGAGGAGTTCTTTTCCAGACCTTCTGATTATCTTGATGCCATAGGTATTAACAATACGATACTGTCAAAAATGTTTTCTGATGTTTTGTATAGTTCGACTTATATATTTACATGGGGGTTCACGGTTGTTTCAAATGTGGGAATAAGATTTTCAAATTATGATGAAATCTATTTTGAGGATATAATGAAAGAATCTGCATTCACCTATGTTTGCAATGGATTTGCAAAAAAGGCCTATGAAGAATGGAATCCTACAAGGAATTTCTGGAAGACTTATGTTGAAAACACACCAAAAGGAAAGAGGGAAGCTTTCACTATAACGATTGATGGAGATTATATAACTGTTGACAATAAGAGTCGTGGAACACATATTACTTCTTTCGTTTATGTAGATGATTCCATTTTAAGGGAGCTTTCAGCATTATTCGCAAATAATACCTGCGACCTGTCCAAAGTAACCTGGCCCCGCCATGCAGACGGTTCCTGCGACTACGAAGACACGACCTCTGTCAAAACAGCATCAACCGCAATCACCAGCATGTACCCAAACAAAATCATGACCGTCAAGGAAAATCTCAGGCTGCGCTCCGGGGAGGGAACCTCATCGCAAGTGGTCACCGTGCTACCGACCGGTAGCCGGGTAAGAATCGTGGAGCTGGGCAAGGCCGAGACCATAGACGGGATTTCTTCAAACTGGGTGCTTGTAGAGTCCCAATCTCACACCAAGGACCGTGACGGCAAGATTATTTATGCGGGTACTCAGGGCTGGTGCTTCGGCGGGTACCTGGAGTGAGGCTAAATATAGCTGGACTGATGATAGCGACAAAAGACGAAATCCCTTTGACCATTCATCGGAAAAGAACCCCAATGTATAAGAGAGGAGAGCGAATTTATGAGGAAAGTCATTTTTATTTTACTTCTATCATTCTTGTTTAATTCCATTTTTAGCAATGATTTTGAGCAAAGAATAAAAGGGAAGTTTTGGCTGGCAGGATATTATAATGTCATATTGCAAGAAAAGAATCGTGACATATTTTTGGAGCATGTCCCAAGATTTCGGGAGAAGCCACGGGAATTTGTTGATATATTTTACGATATGCTTTATTGGTATGAGAATCCTTCCGCACTCATTTTTCATGGCAAATTAAACCTAGGTGAGACGAGGAGTGGGGGGTGGTGGATAGATATACAAGAAATTACATTTTATATATCAAGTATTGATAAGCTCAATGAAGACAACTATAAAATTATTCTTAAAGAAAAAGAATATATTGACCAAAGAACTGTTGACAAGGCCGCATATGAAGGCGGTGTCTTGTCGCATGTATTGGGTAAAGAAATAGAAGCTCTCTACTTTAAATTTGATGGGGACTATTTGTACATCTATTTGGAGGATGAAAAAACATTGTTGGCAACATACTACGCTTACACAGCAACAGAAGAGTTGGTAATCAGAGATGCAGTGAGAACAAATAGATTCGATATGTCAAGAATTACATTTCCCCGCCACGCCGACGGCAGCAGCGACTACGAAGAGACCGAATCCCCCACGCCTGAGGGAAACACAGCTATGATTGTCACCGAAAATCTCAAGCTGCGTGATGAGGCTGACATCGAGGCACAAGTGATCACCGTGATGCAAGCCGGTACCCGAGTAGAAATCCTAGACGTCGGCCATTATCACTTTATACAGAGCGAGAGCGAAGGAGACATATTCAACTATTGGGTGTTTGTAGAAGTCCAGGCTGGAGCCAAAGACCGTGACGGCAAGCCCATACGTGAGGGAACCGTGGGCTGGTGCTTCGCTGAGTACCTAGAGTGGGAGTGATGGCTCTAGAAGCAAAGGAATGACTTTTACCGCAAGTGACAACCCAGGGTTTGCCCCAGAAACCACTGAGTATACAGAATATTCACATACGGGAAAATTTTATACGAAAGTGACAGGCGGGGAGGTGCAGGTGAGAAATCCCCGAGTTGTCAGCATGGAGTGGAACAAGAAGGCCATGTTCTGGGGAAAAGATATTGAGCTTATGATAAAGACGTTTGAGATGTCGGATGAATGTCCCACCGCCATCATTGAAATCTGGGAAGATGAGAGGAAAGTTCCCTCAAAAGCAATTCTTTCAGTAGAAACAATCCTTGATAAGGATGAGAACGAGATAAAAATCACCTTAGATTTCCCATTAGGAGATATGTCTGCCTTTGAAGAGGATGATGACTACAGAGTGTATGCAGCCGTAACTATCGAGCAATGGGGAATGCATCTTAAACAAGAAGAAGAAAACTATTTGTTGATATCAGATGATTTCTAGGAGGTATGTTGAATGAAAATGATGATTGTGTCATTGATTTTTGGGTTGCTTGTGGCGAAGGGGCTTGCACTAACTCCGCACACAAACAAAGGGAAAATAGAGGAAATTTCTTTGGTTCAAGGAATGAAAGAGCTGCAGCTTTCCGAACAAGAAATAAAGGAAGTAAACAAAGAATTTTATGGAGTATTGGAGTTTAATTCGTATTTTCCAGCAGTACAAGAAGCAGATTATGAGAGTCCCGTTCAAATTTTCAAGCAGACATTCCAGGAAACCAGCGAAACAATATATAGAGTTGTTTCATACACAAAGGAGAGCATCCCAACAGACCGGGATGGAGTGTTTCAAAAGGGCTATTATTCAAATGGGCAATCAAAGCCGAATTTGATTTTTGCAGAATTTTATGATGTAGACGCAACAGTGTTCGGACAAAGCATTACCTCAGTCAAAGTGAATAATAATTTTATGCCTATTATCAAGAAAAATAGAATTGCCGGAATCATGATTTATGGAATTGAAAGATATAATGAGAAAAAATCAATAGTTGAGGATGAAGGTTCGTCGGAAATATTCAATCATAAGGCTGCGGTCTATTGGAGCGAAGATTTTTCCACAGCCGATTTGAGAAACACATATTCAAACAGTGCAGACATTTATATTGAATGCTCAAAGCCCTTGGTTGACGAGAAGGACACATTCAAATATACAATACAAAATGCATTTGACAAAAATCCTGCAACAAGTTATGTGGAAGATACAGAAGATGACTTAATGTATATTGAAGCCATTTGTCCAAGGATCACTAAATTTGCAATTATTAATG
>JAZQSR010000112.1:0-3262 GCA_045630225.1 Treponema sp.
AGAGAAAAGGCAACTTATGGAATGCAGAATAGCTGGTGTCATAGTGATACTGCTTGGCATAATGTTAAGAGCCAGACTCTACTAAGTTCCAATTTGACAAAGGAGTGTGATTGTATGAAATATCCTTTTTGCAATACAGAAATGCTTCACGGATACTTGAATTGTGGAACAGCAATTTGGAGCGAAAGAAAACATAAAATTAGCACAAAACCTGACAGCAAAGAGAAATATGCGTTGCATTTGGAAGTTCCTATGATGTCTCCGCATCAAATTGAAAGTGATTGCTGTCCAAAGTGTAAGAGATTGATTGTTGATACATCAGATTACGAAAACAATCTTGGTTAAACAAATTCCAATTTGTCGAATAGTTAACACTAGATTAGAAGTAAAATATAGAAAAGCTCCCGTGGGAAATTCCTACGGGAGCTTTGTTGTTTGCCCGTCCTTTTTGACTTATGTCAACCATAATAAATGTGGAGCGATTAACATTTTTCAGAAAGGACTTCCATAATGGCAAGAAAACCCAGAATTATTAACACGATGGAGCATAGAATAAAATGGCTTTCGCAATGGCTGGAAATGAGAAATTACAGTCTTAGGGATGAAAGAAAGGTTTTTCTTTGCATCATCTATAACACCGCAAAGGCGTATTTGGTGGATGAAGCTGCCCAGGAAAAAACCCTCCAAATAAATTATAGCTTTACTTTGCCGTTTTCCAGGGAAAAACTTCAGAAGCATATTTTTGACAGCGTTGACAAAAGGAAAAGTCGATTGAATTACTCGAATCAGAAGATAAAGACCCTTTTGAAAATTACAGACGAGGAATATGCTGCATTAGACCCCGACAGAGTAAGGAGAGAAAGAGAAGAACGCTTTGAACGAAAGATTGCACGGAATGAACGGGATGAAGAAATCATTTCCTTGTATCAACATGGCGTTGCTAAAAAGGAAATAGCTAGACGATTCGATATTTCCAAGAAGACAGTTCAGAGAAAAATCAATGAACACCAGGAACGGCAGAAACGAGCTGCCAGAGATTTTATTGGGACATTTTTTACTATACCCAGTTCTTCAGAGGATAATAGCGCAATCGCAAACTCTGACGAGCAGAAAATGGCGAAGCTTTTTCTTCGGTCTTACAAGGAGAAAATGGAGTCAGAGGGTTGCGATGAACAGCTCAAGGCTCTGGAAATCTGGGCAAGTACAAAAAGAAACTTACTTATCTTAGGAGATGCAGGTACTGGAAAATCATTTTTGGCTAGAACATATCTGAATACGCTAACAAAAAAAGACAGAGCGAAAGTTTTGATAGTTGCACCAACATGGAAAGCAGTTACTAACTTAAGTGGAACAACAATACATAGAGCGTTTGAGTTGTCATGCTCCATTCAACAAGATACGCCTATCGAAGAAGTACCAAAAGCTCTGAAGAACATCGACACTATTATCATAGACGAAATATCTATGCTCAGAGTTGATGTTTTTAATCGCATGGTTCAGATAATCAGATTCACAGAACAGAAGTACAACCATCCAATCAGAATAATCGCTATCGGAGATTTTGGACAACTAGCCCCTGTGTGCGTAGCCGAAGACAAAGAAACTCTGGAAAAAGATTACCCAGGTATTTATTGTTACGATTCACCCTTATGGGATAGTCTGGACTTTCAAAAAATAGTGCTGCACCAAGTACATCGGCAAGAAGACAAGAGGTTTGCAGACCATTTGTCACTTCTAAAATATGGATGCAAAAGCGTGGTACAATGGTTTAATGACAACTGTTGCAGGGGATTTTCGTATGATGCAATTACAATCTGTCCGACAAACGAACTGGTAAAGGAATACACCGAACGATATGTTAAAGAGAACTGGCACTATTGCTTCGATACCTATGAAGCAGAATACGATGGTTCTCTTACAGATGAACTTCCTGTTGATAAAAATATCCAGCTAGGGTTATGCAGAATCATGTTCTTATGGAATGGAAAGCAGTATAAGCGTGGCGATTTTGCCATGATTGAAAGCTTTTCTGATGGTGGTATTGATGTGACCATGGAAAAGACGGGAGAAAGAATACAAGTGCAGCGTGAAACTTGGACACTAACCAACGGTACGAAATATACCCAATATCCTATGTGCCTGGCGTGTGCTATCACAGTACATAAAGCCCAGGGATGCACATTCGATGAAGTCAATATTGACCGTGGAAATGGATTCTGGATGCCTGGACAGCTTTATGTGGCAATGAGCAGATGCAAAACACCATACGGAATCCATCTTGTAAATCCCCTCAAGGAAAAAGATGTTCATGCTGATTTGAAAGCATTAGAAATGATGGTTAACGACACAGAAATTGAAGACGATGAATGAGGAATGCTCCCGATTTACGGGAGCGTTTTTTATATGTAGCAGCTGAAAGTTCTGCGCAGAAATATCGACAGCCCCCCAATATATCATAGAAGACGGAAAAAGTCGGTTTTTATGTCTTCTATATTATGTTCAGAAGCCAATCTACAGGAGGTATTGCTATGAAAGAAAATGAAATCACCAATAATTACGAGATTCATATGTGCCGTGGAAAAGAACTTGCTGCCCATATGCGTTGCAGCTATGTCAATGAAGATGTTGTTATCAAAGACCTGTTTGTAATCAAGAAATACCGTGGTATTGGATTGGAAGAAGTGCTGCTGACTAAGGCAATGACATTTGCAGCCAAAAAGAACGCAAATCAGATTATCACCTACTGTGGCGCAGAACCATTCTGTAAAGATGGTCAGATTCCCTTGGAACAGGAGGTTTCCTGGTACAAGAATCACGGATTCTTACTCCATCATAAAGTAATGGATGTGACACCCTGCATGGTGATGAAACTGTAAGGGGCTGAGTGTATGAATCTGAAAAATTTCCTATGGTATACGGGCATCTGGACTTATCCCCCTTTGGTTGCCCTGGTCAACCTCATTGTAAAAGCTCTGGAATTGTCCATCCCTGCTGTTTGGCAATATGTGATTGTGTGGGGACTTCCCCTGCTCTATCCCATCATCATAACCTGGACAAACATCGAACGGCAGCAGCGCGGACAGACTGACTTTTCCTTTGCAGCTACATATGGTCTGGCCGCAAAGGATGAAAAGCACTCAAAGGCTTATCTGGAAGCAGCATACCCCGACATACCAACACAGTACGCCAGCAAGATTCCAACTGGACTTGTCCTGGGCAAACATAAAGGCAAGTATGCCTATTGCCCCATTGGTAAGGATGG
>JAZQSR010000113.1:0-28471 GCA_045630225.1 Treponema sp.
ATGGCATCGACCCAATCATCTAGCTCTTCGGTTAAGCGATCGTATAGCAAATGTTCGGCATAATTGTTTGTGGACCAATGTTTTATTTTGCATGCATATGCACCATATATATTACATTTTATAGTGTATGTGATTACTTTATCAGGTTTATAGCTATCCAGAAGTTTTATATATTGAATTTGAAACGAGGTAGCAGCTTGCACTTCTTCAATACTTGAATGATCTAAATTATGCCAAATGTCATCATTTAATGCCCATAAATCTTCACGAACATTTGTAAGTGCTTTTAATATCTTATTAATTTTTTCTACCGTAATTTCCATACCATAAAAGATTATAGCACAATTTTGAGATTTTGTGGGAGAAATTATCACCGTTGTAGATTAATATCCAAGAAAAATTCATAATGGGTTCACACAAACCCTGCCACCACGACCTTTCTAGCTAGACACATTCCCCTGTCCTTACACGCCACGATGACCTTTCTAGCTAGACACATTCCCCTGTCCTTACACGCCACGATGACCTTTCTAGCTAGACAGCTTCCCCTGTCCTTACACGCCACGATAAGATAATGAATCATAAAATGGTACAAGATTTAGCTCAAGAAAGTGGTAAAATTGCTTCTTGAATGTTCAACTTGAAAAATACTATCTCGCCTAGGGTTCTTAAGGGCAAGGCGTGCTAGCACGCACTGAGACTCGCTAAAATCGCTCAATATATCGCGATTTTCCCAGCCTTTCGGCTGCTCGCTCCTTTGTGCACCTTTGCAGGGGCAAGGCGTGCTAGCACGCACCGAGACTCGCTAAAATCGCTCAATATATCGCGATTTTCCGGCTAAAGCCGTCGCTCCCTACCTACCGAGGATACTCCCACACCGAGCCGTCTGCCTTGGTAAACTGGTAGCAGCCTTCCAAACGCTCCACCTGGGTGGGATTCAAGGTGGAATCTAGCTCTAGCAAATTGAACTTACCGCCACCTCCCGGTAAATCCACTCCATAGACAGGGCAAGAAAGGCCAGAAAGCTCCTGCCGCAGCTGATGATACAGCCTTATGCCCTCTTCCACTGGTAAGCGCAGGTGAGAAGTTCCTGCCACCATGTCGCACTGAAACAGATAGCCAGGCTTTACTCCCATAACTGTAAGCTGATGAAAAAGCTGGCTCAAGGTGGCCACATTGTCGTTCACCCCTCGCAGCAGCACCGTCTGACTTTGAACAGGAATCCCTGCATCCACCAATGAACACAATGCCTGTCGTGATTCTGGTGCGTAATCTTCACTGATTTCTACAGGGTGATTGATGTGGGGAATCACCCACAGGGGACGCAAAGCACGAAGTCCTTCCACCAGCTGGGGGGTAAAGAGCTTGGGATGAAATACCGTTGAACGGGTACAAAGCCGAATCAGCACCCCTGGCCGAGCTTTACGAAAAGCCTGTATCAATTCCTCCAGCCGCTCCAAGGAACCTGTCAGGGGATCTCCACCAGAAAGCAAGATTTCTTGCACCTCTGGATGAGCGGCCAAGTACTGGCACATTTTTTCCAGCTCCTGGGAATCAGGCCAACCGTAGTGACCGCCAGAATAAGCTTGAGCAATCAAGTTTTTTCTAAAGCAGTAGCGGCAATGGGCAAAGCAACGGCTGGTAGTCACCACCAGCACCCGATTTTTGTACTGATGCACCATCCGCTCCGTAGCCTGATGATGACCTGCTCCCAAGGGGTCCGCAAGCTCACAGGGCAAAATCAGATCTTCTTCCTGACTAGGCAAAAGCTGCCGAGCCAAGGCCCTATGCCACTCTTGAGCCTGCTTCCCTTCAGCTGCTTCAAGGCGAGCCAGCACCTTTTTCATATAGGCAGAAACTAAAGGGGGAAAATCTACAGAAAGACTAGAATCCATGCTGTTCCAGAGCTTGTTGCCAGTCCTTTTTCCCCTGCTCCAAGCCAGTCCACAAAAATCCATTAATGCCCAGCTTGCAGGCAGCTTCAATATTCACCGCCATATCGTCAAAGAATACAGCTTCTTCAGGTTTTACTCCAAGTCCTTTTAATACATCAAGATAAATAGCTTCCTCTGGCTTAATCAATTTAACTCTACAGGAAAAACAAGCATAGTGAGCCGCCGTAAAAAGTTCAATTTCATCTTCATAATACTGCAAAAATTCTGTGGGCATGTTAGAAAGGATTCCCAGCTTAAATCCCTGCTCCTTTAAGGCAAGTCCCCAGCGGGTAACATCCTCCCTTACAGGACGCCAGCTTTCCATGTCAAGGCGAGCGATTTTTTCCATTAACTCCTTGTTGGCAGAAAGCTCATGATAGCCTTCTGCTTCCAAAAGCTGACTATACATTTGAGCCCCTGTAATAGTTCCACGGTCAAATTCGAATCGGAAGCGATCATACACACTCCGAAAAATTTCAGCAGGAACACCAGTCATGGATTGCATTTGGCCTGCACAATCACCAGTTTGAGTTTGAGAAATTACATTTCCATAGTCAAAAATCACAGCCTTAATCATATCGTCTCCTTTAACTTACCAGCATTTCAAGTTTTTCCCGAATGAACTCGCTTTTTTCCTTTAAGCCGATTTTACCTGTTTCCAAAAGCAGCACGTTTGGTCGCTTTGCATCCAGCTTTACTCTGCCACCGCCCTCTTTCATAAGGCGTAGCACCTTGTCCACAGAAACATCAGAAACACGAGCAAATTCCACCGTCACCATACCACCTCGCTCCCGCAGGGTAGCAATGCTGAGGCGTCGGCAAATAATCCTGATTTCTGCCAAGGACAAGAGACTGTACACCTCCTCGGGAATGGGGCCAAAGCGATCTTCCAGCTCCCCGTACATTCGCTCCAAGGTTTCCCGCTCCGAGATGGAAGCAATCTTCTTGTACACCTCCATCTTTGTCTGGGGATTGGTGATGTAGCTTTCTGGGATAAAGCCACTGTATTCCAGCTCCAAAAGCACCTCGTTCTGAGCCTGAAAATTCTCGTCGGTAAGTCGCTGCACTGCCTCTTCCAAAAGCTTTAAGTACAGGTCAAATCCCACCGCAAAAATCTCTCCTGACTGGTCCTTACCCAAAAGATTTCCCGCTCCACGAATTTCCATGTCCTTCATGGCGATTTTAAAGCCAGAGCCCAGCTCCGTAAAGTCACTAATAACCTGCAATCGCTTCATGGCCACCTCTGACAAGGACTTGTTCTCAGGATACAGCAAATAAGCGTAAGCCTTGCGGTCACTTCGGCCAACACGTCCCCGTAGCTGATACAGCTGGGACACACCGTACATGTCAGCACGGTCAATGATAATGGTATTGACGTTGGGAATGTCGATGCCGTTTTCGATGATGGTAGTGGATACCAAAATCTGAAAGCCTCCCAGTTTAAAGCGACGGAAAATATCGTCCAGCTCTGTGGCAGTCATTTGACCATGAGCAGTTTCCACCATCATTTCTGGCACTAGATTTTGGAGGCGGAATCGCACCTCCTCCAAGCTTTCCACCCGATTATGAAGATAGAACACCTGTCCCCCACGCTCCGCCTCCCGACGAATAGCCATGGCAACACGGTCATCATTGTAGGCATCGATTACCGTTTCTATAGGCTGACGATTGTGGGGAGGTGTGGTGAGCAAGCTCATGTCACGGATTTTCAGCAGGCTCATGTGGAGAGTTCGGGGAATGGGGGTAGCACTCATGGCAAGGCTATCGATATTGTTCTTCATCACCTTGAGCCGCTCCTTGTCCTTTACCCCAAACCGCTGCTCCTCGTCAATAATCATGAGACCCAAATCCTTAAACACCACATCCTTTTGAATAATGCGATGGGTTCCCACCAAAATATCAACGGCTCCAGTAGCCAAGCCCTCCAAAATCTTTTTTTGCTCCTGTCGGCTTACAAAGCGAGACATGTGGGCAATACGAACAGGAAAGCCTTCAAAACGCTCCACGCAATTTTCGTAGTGCTGCTCTGCAAGAATGGTGGTGGGAGCAAGAAAGGCCACCTGCTTTCCACCCATTACTGCCTTAAAGGCCGCTCTCATGGCAATTTCTGTTTTACCATAACCTACATCACCACAAACTAGGCGGTCCATGGGAGCAGGCTTTTCCATGTCAGCCTTAATTTCCGCCGTTACCGTCAACTGATCCTCGGTTTCCGTGTAGGGAAAGGCTGCTTCAAAGGCGGTTTGCCACTCTGCATCCTTGGGAAAGGGAAAGCCACGAGAAGCCTTTCTACGGGAATACAAGTCAATGAGCTTTTGGGCAATGTCCTCTGCAGCCTTCTTTGCCTTGCTTTTGCGGTTCTCCCAGCTTTTTGAGCCGATTCTATCAAGTCGTGGGGCAACTCCCTCGTTTCCGATATACCGCTGCACCAGGTTCACCTGCTCAATGGGAATAAATAGGGTTTCTTCCTCCGCATATTCTAGCTTGATGTAGTCCCGCTCGTTTCCCATGGCCTTTACCCGCTCAATTCCCTTGAACAAGCCAATGCCATAGTTTACGTGAACAACATAGTCTCCTGGATTCAGCTCCACAAAGGTATCGATAACAGCACTTTTTACCTGCTTTACCGACTTGGGCACCCGCTTACGCCGACCAAAAATCTCATTTTCCTGTACCACCAGCACCTTCAGCTGGGGAATACCAAAGCCAGCGGAAATTGACTGAGACAAAACCTGGAGCTTACCTTGATCCAGCTCCTTCAAAAGCTCCTCAATACGCAAAGCCTGATTTTCACTGTCGCCATAAATGAAAATCTGCCAATTATCTTCCATAAGACTAGTAAAGCTTTCCTTCAGATACTGGATATTTCCAAAGAAGCTTCGTGGAGGATCCATTTCCAGTTTAATAGAAGCAATGTCCGCTGCCTCCATGGAAAGCTGGGTGTGAAGGGTTCTAAACAAGATTCGTCGTGGGTGCAACTCCACCAAGCGATGAAAGGTAAAAAGAATATGATCTGGTGGAGGAACTGGATGCAGGCTCCGGACCTTTCGGTACATTCCCAAATATTCTCGGTCAAAGCTTTCCTGAGCATTGGACAAACGGTCATGGTCAAGATAGAACAAGGGGGTAGAAGCATCAAGATAATCCATTACAGAATAGGGACGGTCAAAAACCTCCTGATAAAAAAGCTCCTCTCCCTCACTTTCCTTCTGATTTTTAAGTTCATCTAAAAGCTTATTTTTTCCCCGCTGAAATTCCTCCTGGGAAGAAATACCAAAATCTCCCGTGTCATTAGACAAGGCATTGGAAGCAGCCCCCTTGGGAAGCTGAAAATCTGCTTCTTCCAGCCGAGCTTCCAACTGATGAATCAATTCCTCTGTCCAGATAACCTCCTTCATGGGATAGACCACCAAGGATTCCACTGCCTCCAAGGAATTCTGACTTTCCGGATCAAAGGTCTTGATATGTTCGATTTGATCAAAGTCAAAAACAATGCGGTGAGCCACCTCGTCTCCCGGCAAGAAGATATCAAGAACCTCTCCCCGCAGGGTAAACTCACCTCGCACCGTCACTCGCGGCACCCGTAAATAGCCTTGCTCCACCAATCGAGCAGCCAAGGCCGTTGGGTCAAAGCTATCTTTCACCTTCAAGGAAAACAGCAGGGAACGAATATACTCTGGTGGAGGAACTGGGGTCTGCAGAGCTCGCTGAGTCACCACAAAAACTGGAGGCAAACCACTTCCAGTCGGTTGCCACTGACCTATAGTTGCCAAGGCTGCCAAGGCAGAAGCCCGCTGACCAAAAACTGGTGCTGCCAAGGGCACCGTTCGGTAGGGCACTGTTCCCCACCAGGGCAGAGACCACACCTCAATAGAATCGTTGGTAGCTCTCAAATCTAAAGCCAATTCCTGAGCCTCACGCTCACCACTTACCACCACCACACAGGGGCGGGCCTTTTTGCTGGTCAAGTATTCAGCCAACAAAAAGGCAGTCATACTTCCCTGCACTCCTTCTAGCTGGATTGGACCGTAGCCTTCTGCTTCATTATGGTGGATTTTTTCCAACACCTCATGAAAATTAGGCCACTGGGGAAATAATTTATGCAAGGGATTAGCAGTAAAGCCCGGTAAATCTTTAGAAGATGAATTTGTGTATAAGGTATTCATGTCTTTTATCCGATACTATAGTAACCTACGCCGAGAGAACTGCCTTTCAAGGCTTGTTTTCCCGGAACCAATTCTGATTCTGGAGTACTGAATTGAAACGCATACTGGCAGTCATTATAGCGGGTTTCGCCCTTTTTGCACAGTCCTACGCACAGGACATCGAAGTAACCGCCCAATTTTACAACAAAACAATGTATTATCCTGGTTCTGCTGAGGATAATCCTGTTTACGTTCACGTAACCGTAGCCAACAAAGGCCCTGAAACACTTCGGTTCAAGCTAGCCGATGATAGAATGTTCAGCATGGACTTTAAGGTTCTCACCGTCAAAAATAAAGAGTTGCCTGCCACCGACAAGCTTGTTCGCAAGCGCACCATGCAGCAGACAATCTATTTTAGAGAAATCGCCCTAGAAACTGGAGAAGAGTACTCCTTTACTGAAAACCTAAAGGACTTTGTACAGATTGACGACCCAGCCGTATATTATATGGAAGTTACCTTCTATCCTGAACTGTACAAGGCACGTCATTCAAGTGCCATTACATCCAATAGAATGACACTGGAAGTACGGCCCTCACCAAATGCAGCAGCTTCTACTATCATCCCTATTGCGCCAATTTCCACAGGAATTCTGCAGCCAGAAGCAATTTCTCCAGACAAGGTGGTTGAACAAACCATTGTTGCCCGTCAGAGAAGCTTGTGGGATCAGTACTTCCTGTACATGGACTTGGAAGAAATGCTTATGCGGGACCCTGTACGCAACAGAAAATACCGCAGTGCCAGTGCCATTGAGCGAGACAAGATGAGAGAAAACTACAAGGCTGACTTGCAGCAGTCTCGAATCGATGGAGATATTGTGGCAATTCCAGAGCGTTTTACCATCGACAAGACAGTGTACACTCAGACTGAAGGAACTGTAACTTCAACCCAATGGTTTAAATACGACAACTTCTATGAAAAGAAGCGGTATACCTACCACGTTCGTCAGCGGGATGGAGTTTGGAAAATCTTTGATTACACTGTAGAAAACTTGGGGACAGAATGAAAGCACTTATCGTATCTGACGCATTGCAAGAAAGCACGAGCATTCAAGCTACCTTAGAACAAATGGGCTACGACACTATCTGTTACCGCTGGTTGCTGAAAGCACTGGATAATGTGGAGGAAATCCAGCCCCATGTTATCATTATTAATGCTGTAGACTATCCCCGTCACTGGAAGGTAATGGTTCAGCACAGCAAATGCAGCTTGAAAAATCAGCCCAAGGTTATCCTCCTTACTTCTCCTGATTTTGAAGAGGAGGAGGCAGAAAAGGCTCGAATTCTGGGGGTTTGTGGTTGCATTACTGGAATTGGCCAAAAGAACATGGATAAATTGCAACAGTTGTTGGAAGAAAGAAAAGATTATCATCCTTCTCATGGCAACGAAGCAAAAATCCTTTTTATCCACCCCTATGAAGGAACCTTGTACAGCGGGCATCTCATTCAGCAGCATCATGAGCAGTATAACATGATTCCCGACAGACCAATCTCCCTCAAGACAGGAGATATTATCCATGATGGTTCCATAAAATCGGACCAGGGAATTAAAGATATTCACGCTGAAGTTCTAGAAGCTGAACCAGAATTAGTTTTAAGTTTAAGCTAAATAAAAAGGCTATCAACAGAAGTTGATAGCCTTATTTTTTTACAGAAAAATGTACTGATTATTTCTGGCCGATATAAAAGAAAACACCAGCTACAACACCCACCAGTACCACAGAGGTTAAGATATACAACCAAGCAGGTAATCTTTCATCTCGATGGTGCGTGGACTTACTTCTTCCCTTACTCTTAGGTTTTCGTCCCCCAGTAGTAGTAATACCAAAGCTAGACAAATCCATGGCATAACCACATTTAGGACAACCAGATTTAAACTGGGAAGGATCTCCCAGCATATCGCAATTAGGGCAACGAACAGACGCAAAGAAATGGCCACAACGACCACAAACCTTGTCATCCCGCCCTACCTCAGAATTGCAATTCTCACAAAAAAAACGAGCCGTCTGCTTTTTCATCTCAACGACTACCCCTTGCAAGAGGAGCAGGATCCCCCACATTTATGAGAAGAAGAATCATTTACGTAAAATCCAGAACCCTGAAAGGAAATCCCAATTCCACCACTTAAAATACGATGAATTGACTGTCCACATTGGGGACAAATCCTTAAGGGCTCATCCATCATTTTCTGTACCGCATCAAAACGATGGTTACAGGAACCACACTCATATTCATATGTTGGCATATTTACCCCAAACTTTTAAATAATGGATTGAACAAATTCAATGCCATATTCTGGTATAATAGACATTTATAGAGATTTTGTCTACTACGAAAATTGCAAACCTCCCTGCTCACCTTCTTCTGCAGAAACATGAATACAGCTTCCTTCTGGGAATTTCCCTGCTAAAAGTTCCTTTGCCAAGGGATTTTCCAGATAGGTCTGAATGGCCCGCTTGACTGGGCGAGCACCAAAGAGTGGATCATAGCCCACCTCTGCCAAAAAGCTGATGGCTTCGTCAGATACCTCAAGCTGGAGGCGACGGTCTTCAAGGCGGCGGGCCACTCGCTTAAGCTGTCCACGAACAATGCCCTGGATACAGTCCTTGTCAAGGCGGCGGAACATGACCATCTCGTCAATTCGATTCAAGAACTCTGGGCGGAAGGTGGATTTAAGCAATACATCAATTGCACCACGGATTTCACCTAGCTTTTCTTCTGTATCAGCCTCAAGAATCAAGTCTGAGCCCAAATTGCTGGTCATGATGATGATGGTGTTCTTAAAGTCCACAATCCTGCCCTGCCCATCAGTAAGGCGGCCGTCGTCCAGCACCTGCAACAGCACATTGAACACATCAGGATGAGCCTTTTCCACCTCGTCAAAGAGCACTACGCTGTAGGGCCGCCGTCGCACTGCTTCTGTCAGCTGGCCTCCCTCGTCATAGCCCACATACCCGGGGGGTGCACCGATAAGGCGAGTTACACTGAATTTTTCCATGTACTCGCTCATGTCAATGCGGGTCAAAGAACGCTCATCGTTGAACAAGAAGTCCGCCAAGGTTTTAGCCAGCTCTGTTTTTCCCACACCAGTAGGCCCAATAAAAAGGAAGCTTCCCAAGGGGCGATTTTCATCGGAAAGTCCAGCCCGATTGCGGCGAATTGCATCTGCCACCACGGACACAGCCTCATCCTGTCCCACCACCCGCTGGTGTAGCACTTCTTCTAGCTCAAGGTATTTTTGCCGCTCCCCAGCCATCATTTTGCTAACAGGAATGCCAGTCCAGGTGGAAACTACACGAGCAATATCCTCTTCAGAAACTTCCTGACGCAAAAGACTGGTGCCAGTGGCCCCAGCTTTCTGGGCTTCCTCCCGCCGAGTCGCAGCTTGCTCCAATTCCTTTTCTACCTGAGGAATGCGTCCATACTTGATTTCTGCAGCCTTGTCGTAATTTCCTTCACGAGTGTAGCGGGTCTCATCAATGCGAAGCTGCTCCAGCTCTTCTTTTAGGCGGCGAGTTTCATCGATTTCCTTCTTTTCGTTTTCCCATTGCAACTTCATGGCATCCCGCTTGGAAGAAAGCTCTGCCAAATCCTTTTCCAGCTTAGCCAGTCGTTCCTTAGAGGCACTGTCACTTTCCTTGGATAGAGCCTGTTTTTCGATGGAAAGCTGCAAAACCTTTCGCTCCACCTGGTCAAGCTCTGTAGGCTGGCTTTCAATCTCCATTTTCAGGCGACTAGCTGCCTCGTCCACCAGGTCAATGGCCTTATCTGGTAGAAAACGATTGGTGATGTATCGGTTGGAAAGCACTGCTGCTGCCACCAAGGCATCATCACGAATACGCACTCCGTGATGTACCTCGTACTTTTCCTGAAGGCCACGGAGAATGGCGATGGAGTCCTCCACGGTGGGCTCGGCACAATACACCTGTTGGAAACGCCGTTCTAGAGCTGCATCCTTTTCGATATACTTGCGGTATTCATCCAAGGTGGTGGCACCAATGGAACGAAGCTCACCTCGAGCCAAGGCTGGCTTCAAGAGATTTGAGGCATCCATGGAGCCTTCCGAAGCACCAGCTCCCACCAAGGTATGAAGCTCGTCAATAAACAAGATAATGCGACCTTCTGATTTTTGTACCTCGTTAATTACAGCCTTCAGTCGCTCTTCAAATTCACCACGGAATTTTGCACCAGCCACCAAGGCTCCCAAGTCCAAGGACAAAAGTCGCTTGTGAGCAAGACTTTCTGGCACGTCACCAGACACAATGCGGCGGGCAAGGCCTTCTACAATGGCGGTCTTACCAACACCAGGCTCACCAATAAGTACGGGATTATTTTTTGTGCGGCGGGAAAGCACCTGCATTACTCGACGGATTTCTTCATCACGGCCAATCACTGGATCAATCTTTTCCTGACGAGCCAAGGCGGTTAAATCACGGCAATATTTTTCCAAGGATTGCATGGTGGCTTCTGGATCTTGGTTGGTAATCCGCTGGTTGCCCCGCACGGCCTTGAGTGCTGTCATGATGCTGTCTTTTGTAATGCCATTTTCCTTCAGCATACGGCCACAACCGCCATCTGACTCTGCAATGGCAATAAAAATATGGTCTGTAGACAGATACTGGTCTTTTAGGGAATCAGCCACCTTGGCAGCCTTAGCAAGAATTTTTGCTGCCTCCCCAGACATGGCAATTTGAGCTGCCCCGCTGATACGAGGAAAAGCATCTAAAAGTTTTTGAGTTTCGTCAATCAAGTGGCGGACAGAGCCACCGATCCGCTCAACAAGGGGTGGCACCATTCCATCGTCTTGCTGAAGCAAGGCATACAAAAGGTGCGCTGTTCCCACTTCACTATGGTCATTCTGCTGGGCAATAAGACTTGCATCCTGCAGGGCATTTTGTGCCTTTACGGTATATTGATCGTAGTTCATCATACTTTAAAAGTAAAAATGAAGTGGGAAAAAGACAAGTAAAAACGAATATTTTATCTTAAGGAAAATAAGAAAAACAAGCTTTTGTTAAGAGTTGAAATCAGACTGTTCTCGGCCACCATACTCACAGCGAACATCATGCAAGATGGCATGCTCTATGAGCTCAAGTCGCTTTTTCTTGATTTTTCGGTACAGTCGCAGTTCACCAGTACCAGTGGAGCCTCCCAAAACCTGCAATTCTTCCCGTGGATTTGAAGGACAGATGTAGGAACGTACCGACATTTCCTCTGTAGGACAGAAAATATCAATGTCGATAAGATGGTGGTGAAAAGGAACGCTGACAGTCCAGTGCACCTTATTCTCCATAACAACACAGCCAAAATTAGGATTGTTCTTGACTCTAGCACGAGCCAGCTTGATGGAGTCAATCTCCGCAAAAAGGGCAAAGGAATCATGGTAAATTCCCTGCACTGCAAAGGCTCCATTCACCAAGGGCTTTCCAGTAATGATACTGCTGATATGGGAACAAGAAAGGTGGAAGAAGGGATAGGGATAGTCCTTGCCCCACAATTTATCTACAAAACCGAAGGAGATTCCAGGCTCCACGCTATACAATTCACCGCAAAAATGCAGTTCACCAGAAAAGCGGGAACGAATGGCTGGAGCGCCCCAGTACATCTCCTTCTGCATTTTACCAGGAAGAAAATAACATAATTTTTCTATCTGCAACTTCCAAGAAACATATTTTCCCTCAGACTCCATTATTCCAGATAGTACATCATCTTCAAGGTGGAACGCACCATCAGCCACATCCAAAAAATTCTTGGAAAGGCAGAGGGAACTTGCAGGTAGAAAGCTTTGGATTACATTGCCAGCAAGACCATATTGTCCCACTCGAATGGATACATAGGAATGGGGAGAAAGAGCCTCCTCTGGCATAAAAAGCTGGCTTTCATCCTTGAAAGCAGGAATAGCATGGGGATCTGACCAAATAACAGTATCAGGGGACAAACTTGGATTAACAAGGTACAACTCAATGAAAAAAGCTGTTTTCTCACCTGTGAAATTATTTTGTGCATTGAATATATAACGCCATCTGATAAAACCAGATTTTTTCAATGAATTACTTAATGGACTTAACTCCAACTTATTGTTTATACGCAAGACCGACATACTCCCCATATCCCCATCGAATCCTAGAGATAGTTTCTCTAATGGATTATCGGCAGATTATCTTAACAAGTTTAGTTAAACCCTACATAAACCCAGAGTTTACCTTGCAAGATGAGTATAATGGGGAATATGTCAGCCTGTATTTAAAGAATACCTTCCAAAGATTGAGAAATTTCCTCAGCTTCCTGGGGAAAATTCTCATTCAAAAACACAAAGCAATCCATGGCTGCACGCTGAATATGTTCAAACCATATAGTGTACAACTCATTTTCGATTGTACTGGGATAGGGTGCTCCCTGTACAGCAGAGACAAGGTTTCTCAACTTACCCATACATTCTTCTAGTTTATCATCCATTTTTCACTCCTTACCGCATATTTTCAGCTATTATATTGAGCTGACGTATATTTTTCCGTTCTTTCAGCTCATCAGCCTTCAATTCATTACTGTTAACAATAGCAGCCTGACGTTGATACTGCTCCAAAGAAGACAAAAGCTCTTGTGCAGCCTGACGGATATCCTCAGGTTTTGCCTGTACAAGTAACTCAAGCTTCTTTTTCTTTGCTTCCTGTGTGTAACCATACAGATACCGAAGGAATCCTACACTACCACGACTGGAGGGACTTTTAGGCTGCACCTCCTTGCTGTAGCACCCAGTAATCACTCCGTCTAGCTCTTCTTGGTGAAGACAGGCTTCTGCAGCTTGAGCAATGACTTGCTGGAACACCTGCAGGGAACGCAACGGTTTAGGGTCACGATAGGTGGCAAAGCCAAAAATTCTTTCTGAGGTATCAGGCCAGGCAAAGGCACCGTAGGCTCCACCCACTGTTCTAATTTGCTCCCACAAGGCAGTGTTGGTAATCCAATGGGCAAGAATTCCGTCGTACACGTACCTAGGATTATCGTAGCCCTTACCACCACAGGTAATGGCGGCAAATCCCACCTGGAAGTTGCTAGGCAACAACTCTAGCAAGGCTTCCGTTTTTTTATCTCCATCAAGGGCTTCCACTACTCCCTCCAAGGTGGAGCTAGGAAGCTGGGTTAACTCATAGAAACGTTGGGTATTGTCGGCTACCCGTGGCTTTGGAGGAAGAAGCTTGCAGTCTGCAATAGTCTTTTCCAAAAGTGGCAGAGCAATTTTTAGGCTTTCTTCATCTGCAATAATCTGGGCAATGGAACCATGCTCCTTGATCCGGGTAAAAAGAGCAGACAGCTTTTGTCCCAGCTGCTGGATATCCATATCCATCATGGACTTGATATGAGCAAGCTGACTCAAACCGTTCCACAGCTCGTCAATGGCCTTGTTACGGCTCAAAGTACAGCTGGTGCGAGATGAAGCATATTCATTGCCGTTAGGAGCAAGAGAAGCAACAAAGTCGTTTCTAAACTCCTTCAGCAAGGTGGAAAGACGCTGGGAATCGGAAAAATCCACAGTCAAAAGGTTTTCCTGCAGCAGGGCAAGGGCCTTTTCAGACTGCTCTGTGAGCATCTTTACCTTGAAGAAAAGCCAGTCTCGGCCAAATACAGGATCCTGCACCACTTCCCCATATTCATTGCAGGCCATCAGGTTATCTAGGCCATTCATCATGGCAGAGGTAAAGAGGTTTCCTCCTATACCACCAGTTTCCAAGGCACTGCGACGAGAAGCTTCCACCCAACTGGTGTCACCAAAACCAACGCTGGAAAGACTTCCTGTCAAGAACGGTAGGAAAAGATAGTCCTCTGGCTCCAGCAAGTCCACAGGAAAGCACAGCTGAGCATACACAATGCCGTTGGTAGCCTCCTGGCTGACAAAGACTGGCACCTGGTTTGGCCCCTCCTGCCTCTTGATAGTGATTTCATCCACATCTGTAGGTAACTCCTGGGGAGAAAGATGGGGCAAGATGGAGGTATCCTCTTTTTCGCTTCCTTCCTGCTGGAATTCCACCAGTTTTTGGTGATTAGCCTGTACCTCTTCTATAGAAGTACCTTCCATAAGGCGGGCAACGAGGGCTTCCTCTGCCGCTTTCCGCTGCTGGCTATAATCAGCATGGGGATATACCGTCACTCTGGAACGATGCTTGTTCTGTAGCAAGAGCTGAGAAATGAGATTCTGTACATAGTGGGGATCTTGGGCAATGTGCTCCTTGATTTTTGCAAAACACTCTCGTGTCAAAAGTGTTTCTGAAGGACGGCGACCATAGAGCCAGCCCCGCAGACAGCGACGCATCAAGACCAAGGAATAGGGGCCATAAACACGGCGAACCTCTCGCTGAGAAAAATCCACCGCCAAAACAGCGGCGTCAATATCTTCCTGAGGAATACCTTCGGCACACAATCGCTCCAACACAGACAGAATTACAGATTCCACCTTCTGGGCATCCTGACGGTTACAGCCCCGCAAGCCTGCAGTAAACAAGACCCAGTGCATTTCGCTGTCAAGGCCGTTGTTGGGAGCCAAATCCTCTCCCAAACCAGATTCCAACAGAGCCTGACATAAGGGAGAACCGTCGTGGCCCATAAGGATTTCTGCCATCAAAATGCTTTCCATGTGGCGCACAGGGTCCGAGGAATCTCCCAGAAACCAAGTGAGGGTCACATTGGCACCAGCATCCTCAGCCTGCTCTCCATCATCCTCATTGGCAGTAGGTCCAATCTTTTCCAGCACCACCGGCTCTGTAAAGGCTTCAGGAGGTGTGTCCAAGGGCAAAAGATTTCTGCCTGCATCTGTACAAGCCTGTTCTGATAAAGTCTGCTCCCCTTCAGCCTGCTGAACAGAAAGGCTTTCAATGGTTTGCTCATAGGTATCTAAAAAACGCTGGCAAAGAAAATCAATCTGGTCCTGGGTGGAAATGTTTCCAGCCAAAAACAGGCGACAATTGCCGGGATTATAGTGATTTCGGTGAAAGGCCACAAAATCCTGATAGCTCAGCAGGGGAATTTCCACTGGGTCTCCGCCAGAATCAAGGTCATAAATGGTATTAGGCAATACACTGCGAACAGCCCAGTCTCCGGCAATGTTTTCAAAGCTAGAATAATTTCCCTTCATCTCGTTGTATACCACACCCTGAATGGTGGGCTTTCCCTGAGAATCCAGCTCCAGACGGTGAGCCTCTTGGGCAAAGGTCCACTTTTCCAGCAAGGGGAAAAATACTGCATCTCCATACACACCCATGAGATTGAAGTAATCTGCACGGGAAATTGATGAGGCTGGATACACCGTCTTGTCGGAAAAGGTCATGGCATTCAAGAAGGTTTTGACGCTCTGGTTCACCAAGCGAATGAAGGGATCCTTCAATGGATAGTTCTTGGAGCCACAGAGAACGGAATGCTCCAAAATGTGGGCAACACCAGTGGAATCCTTTGGTGGCGTCTTAAAGGCAAAGGCAAAGAGGTTTTCCTCATCATGATTCAGGATATGGTAGATTTCCATTCCCAAGGTTTTATGCCGCAACCAAATTCCCTGTGCAGAAAGTTCTGGCAGGGGCTCCACAGTCAACACTTCAAAATTCTTGTACACATCGCCTGCAACTAAGGCTTTTTTTTCAGATACCATTTTCTATTTATAGACTAAGTTAAACATTTTTTCAAGAATCTAGGCGACAGTTGACAAAGAACAAGGTGATTTGTATAATTCCCCCATGACTTATTCAGTATTTTGCCTACTACTAGCAGATTCTCTCTCTGTTTTGCCTTAAAGGTAAGGTGCTGTATAGGTATTGCCTATGAATTACCGGCCCGTTGCCACAAGGCAACGGGTCTTTTTTTTATGTCTTCAACCATCAGGAGGAAAAAATGAAGAACGCAGGAAAATACAAGCCCTTTGGAAAAATTCCAATTGTAAACCGCCAGTGGCCAGATAAGGAGATTACCCAGCCACCCATTTGGTGTTCCGTGGATTTGCGAGACGGAAACCAGGCATTGGCCGTTCCCATGGGAATCGAGCAGAAGCTGGCCTATTTTGACTTGCTGGTAAAGCTAGGCTTTAAGGAAATTGAGGTGGGCTTCCCCAGTGCCTCACAAACTGAATACGACTTCTTGCGTCGCCTCATCGAAGAAAACCGCATCCCAGATGATGTTACTATCCAGGTATTGTGCCAAGCCCGTGAGGAGCTGGTAAAACGAACCTTTGAGTGCCTGAAAGGTGCCAAGACAGCCATCTTCCATATCTATAACTCCACTTCCCCAGCCCAGAGAAAGTACACCTTCAACATGAGCAAGGAAGAAATCATCCAGGTGGCTATTGACGGAATCCGCTGCGTAAAAAAATGTCTTCCCATGGCTGAAGGAACTAAAATCAAGCTCCAGTATTCTCCAGAAAGCTTTTCCAACACAGAGATTGAGTTTGCAGTGGAGATTTGCGAGGCAGTGAAAAAGGAATGGGGCCCCACTCCTGAAAACAAGATGATCATGAACCTGCCCACCACAGTGGAATGCTCCTCCTGTAACAAGCATGCAGACCAAATCGAATATTTTTGCACCCACATTACCGACAGAGACTCCATCATTGTGAGCCTCCACAACCACAACGACCGTGGAGAAGGCGTTGCCAGCTGCCAGTTGGCCCTTCAGGCTGGAGCCGACCGTGTGGAAGGCACCTTGTTCGGAAACGGCGAGCGCACCGGAAACCTGGACATTGTAACGGTAGCCTTGAACATGTTTACCCAGGGCGTGGATCCTGGACTTGATTTTTCAGACATTAGCTCCGTGGCAGAAACCTACATGAAGCTCACTGGAATGCCCATCCATCCTCGCCACCCCTACGCAGGAGAGCTGGTGTTCACCGCCTTCTCTGGCTCCCATCAGGATGCCATCCGCAAGGGAATGGCTGCCAGAGCCACCATGGCCGAGGATGATATTTGGGATGTACCTTATATTCCCATTGACCCACACGACATTGGCCGTGAATACGAGGAAATTATCCGCATCAACAGTCAAAGTGGCAAGGGCGGTTCAGCTTGGATTTTGGAGCAGGATTATGGAATCTTCTTGCCCAAGGCTATGCATCCCGATGTGGGACAGGTTATCACTGCCACCGCCGACACCTTGCAGCGGGAAGTTACCCCAGAAGAAATCTACGATATTTTCAAAAAGCAGTGGCTTGAAAAGAAGTCACCCCTTAAAATTGTGGACTTGGCAGAAACCCACTTGGACAGTTCTTCTGGCTCCACCAATGGAGTCCATAACGCGCGAGTTATGTGTATGGCTTCTGTAGAATGGCAGGGAGAGGTTCACTCCATGGGAGCAAAGGGAAATGGTCCACTAGATGCCTTTGTGGCAGCCCTAGCCTCCACTCCCGTGCCAAAGTTTTCCATCAGTGCCTTCCACGAGCACAGCATTGGTACTGGCTCCGACACCGACGCTATGGCCTACATCCAGATTACCTTGGAGGATGGCAAAAAGCTGTGGGGCTGCGGAAAGAGTTCCAACATCGGGCGGGCTGGTATTAAGGCAGTTGTAAGTGCCATCAACCAGATTGCATAAACTGTGAAAAAAAAAGCATGGTTGGGTTGTCCTTCATTGAGGTAAACTTCCCAAACCATGCTTTTCTTGTAATATGATCATATATATTATCTTAAGGATTTCATCCTTTTTTCCATAAACTTATTCCATAATGTATATATTCCGAATCCTGCAAAGGTAGCAATAAACCTATCCAAAAGGACGGTGGGAATCTGGGCTAGGATGCAGGAAACAAAAAAACTAAAGCGCATGTATACAAAACCTGTCGTAAAGTTCTTGATGGGATTCATCATGTCGGGAATCTCGTAATGTTTGTAACGGAAAAAATTGATTACTCCTCCACAAATGATGGAAAAGAAAGAAGCCAGTAACACAATCAGCACAAGATACAAAATGGTAATAGTGACACTGATTTTAAATTCAGCCTTTCGCCGTGCAATGAACCAGGTGGAAAGTACTGTAAAAATTCCACAAATTCCATACATCAAAACAAAGGGATCAAAATACCCTTCCTGCCAGACTAATAAAAGCGTATTGATGATATTATACCCAATTGAAACCGCAAGGCCAGGAATAAGGCCAAGATAAAATACTACTGCCACAGTCCAAATAGTATCAAAGAAAAGGGGAATATCAAGAAAATGATAGAATACATCCACCGTAAACAAGTTCAATACTTCGGCTATGATACAAAGGAGGATTGTGGACAAGGTTTTTGGTATGTTTGAAAACATAGTTGTAACATACCATAAAAAAGAGCCTAGAGGAAGTGCTCGTCTCCCTCCAGACTCTCTTTAAGCTTAGAATCTCCTAAAACCTTAACTTCTGGGTCGACCAGATGAAGTTTTTCCAAAATTGTACTGCCAGTACAGTCCTAATCGATAACCAACAATATTTTCTCGGCCCACTTCACCAATCTCAATTACAGGATCCAAACAGAACGTTCCTAGATTACCAGCGTTATAAGAAATACGTGGATTCAACACAAGGACTGAATCTCGGGCTGCCTCTTTTGATGCAAGAGTATCTCCATACCGAATCTGGATGCGAGCATGAACTGGAGGAATGATGGTCCAACGAATAATTCCTCCCACCAGCAGGGGCATGGCAGTGGCATTATAACGGCCATATTGATTAATAAGCTTTTTTTCACCAGCAAGGATTCCCATATCAGCTCCCAAGGTCATTCGCAAGGGAGAAATAGTATACTGTACACCGGCATTTATTACAGTGGTGAAATCTTTTTCATGGTTGGCCATAACATCATTAGCTCCCAGCAGCGTCATGGTACTTGCAGTATTCATGGTAACACCTGCATTTACCTTAAGCCCCTTTACAGCCAACAACTCACCATACAAACCAATAACATGACCTGCTCCATGAGCTGTGGTAAATTTGCCACCAAGGCTCAAGTTGGCAACATCCTTGATATGATAGTTGATCATAGAAGTGTTTTCCCAAGCAGCATCCCCAGCCTGTACAATATTCCCTAATGGCAATGCATTCCAACCGATTGAAAGTCCTTCCATACCAAAATGATCCCCTTTCAGCAAAAAGGTAAGTCCATTTCCAGAAGCCCATTTTCTTAAACCATAACTTGATTCTGTAGCATATCCATAACCTCCAGACAGTTGGTAACCTTCCCAAGGAAGCTCCATTCTGTCATTGGAACCGTATCCATTACCTAAAGCAATCTCCAAAAAAGGAAGTGGTCGAATAGCACCGTTAAACTCCATGAATTTTGTTCCAGTTTTAGAATTGTTCGTTCCAATTCCAAAAGTCACATCATCAGTCCAACCATCAGCACTTTCAATCACAAACTGGGCACGACCATAGAGAGAAAACTTTTCGCTTTCATAGCCCCCCACTACCCAGTTGTAGATATTACCAAAATTGGGAGAAGCATCTTGTTCTGTTTCTTTGGAAAGAAAGGTACTTCCCAAACGATTGAAAAACGTAATGTTCTGGGCAAACAATATCCCCACACTGCAGACAAGCAACAGGGAGACAAACACCAACTTCTTTTTAAACATAAAATCCTCCTTATGTTGAAGTTTACTTTACTTTTTTTTTCTTAAATCATCAACAAAAAAAAGTTTAAAAAAAATAAAAAAAAGTTTTATTTCTGTTGACACAAAATATTGTTTGTGCTATTATCATTCTTGTCAGACGCATGGTGCCTGTAGTTCAGGGGTAGAGCACCAGATTGTGGATCT
Source organism: Treponema sp. (assembly GCA_045630225.1). Lineage (GTDB taxonomy): Bacteria > Spirochaetota > Spirochaetia > Treponematales > Treponemataceae > Treponema_F. Next base: position 19,894 of record JAZQSR010000113.1, read on the forward strand.
GGTTGTCGTGGGTTCGAAACCCACCAGGCACCCCTACAGGTATGGTTGCAAGACACGCGTTCGTAGCTCAGCTGGATAGAGCAACGGACTTCGAATCCGTAGGTCGCACGTTCGAACCGTGTCGGACGCAAACCTGCCAAAAAAAATTGGGCCATTAGCTCAGCTGGTAGAGCAACAGACTCTTAATCTGTGGGTCAAAGGTTCGATCCCTTTATGGCTCAAAAGGAGATACAAGAAATTGTATCTCCTTTTTTTTTATTCAACACAGAAGGAAAAACCATGAGTCGCCATACACAGGAACAAGCCTTGGTTCTCACTTCACGACTGGTGGGTGAGGATAATAGAATCATTACCCTGCTGGGGCCAGAACGAGGGATTTTTGAAGCCATGCTTTACGGCGGCAGAAAGAGCAAGCTCCGCTCCCTGGTGTCTCCCTGGCATTCTGGCACCATTTGGCTGTATCAGGATAAGTTGAAGAATAGCATTAAAATAAGTGACTTTGATCCCACTGCCTTTCGTCCCAGCCTGCGGGAAAATATTTATAAGAACATGGCAGCTTCCTTGGCTACAGAATTGGTAATAAAGACCCATGCCGCTGACGAATCTCAGTCTTGTTGGGTTTTATTCTGTGGCTTGCTGGACGGTATGGAGCTTTCCGATGAAAATCGCTGTAAATCTGGCTTGCTGAGATTTTTGTGGCGATACCTAGGGATTCTTGGCTTGCAGGCAGATTGCCTCCATTGCGTCCACTGCGGGGAGCTTCTGGTACAGGAGGGAGCGAGAGCCATCCACTACTCCACCCTAGAAGCAGGCTTTTTGTGTCCCAGCTGCCATCAGCAGGGGGAAAATCCCCACCAGCCAGCGGAGGGCTTTCTTCTTTCACAGGAGGCGGTTCACTATTTGCAGCTGACTACCACCTCCATGCAGCAGGCTCGCTCCATGGTTTTATCTAGCGAGGCCTACCACCAGCTGCGTCAGCTTTTGTTTTATCTTGCAAGCTTTGCAGTGGGCAGCAGGCTGAAAACACTGGATACGGGGCTGGGGATTTTGTAATCTGAATGGTAAAACAGAATCCTTTGAGAAAAAAGAGAGACCAACTGCATTCGTTTCAAGTTTGGCAAATTTCGGGAGTTAGGATTTTCGTTGCTCCGACAGAGAAAACATGCAACAAAAAAACAATACACCAGGTCTCGGGGGCAATCTTGTTCTTCGACTAGCCACAAGCCTCTGCTCCCTGGCTGGAGACTATGGATTGCCATCATGGCCTTAAGATAAAACTGTAACAACAAGTTCCCCCGAAAGTACCAAAACTTTTGGGGGATTTTGTAAAATCACTCTTCAAAACTATTAAAACTGATAACGAGCTCCAAGATATAACACAAGTCCTTCATCAGATTCATAGCCATCAGCCATGGTTTCTCCATTGGTGCCCTTTACAAAGGAAATATTGTTCAACATATTCTTGATTCCGCCATACACCACCAGAGCATCATCCAATAGGGGTTGTTCCCCACGGAAATTGATCATCAAATAATCGGAGGAATAAGTTCCATCAAGGATATTGTTCTTTCCTCCTGGCTTGGGAGCATGCCATGTACCGTTGAGGCTGAGATTTGTCTTGATGCCAGGAATGGTATAGGCAAGGGAGGCCATTACCTGATGGGGAGACTTTCCGTTAATCTCTATCCACTTGCCGTCTTCAGTTTGGCGGATAAAAAGATTGGTATAGGTAAGACTGGCCCGCCAATCTCCCAGCAAAAGCTTGGCATGAATGCTGGTATTCACGGAGACAGCCTCGTTGACGTTCTCCATAAAACGCATGATGTGGGAGGTAGGTTTACCTTGAACCTTCCAATCAGGATTTTGAGTGCGAACAATCATATCCTTGAGATAGGCAGCGGTGGAATCAGCAGACAAAGATAAGGCAGGCAGGGGAAGCCATTCCAGTCCCAAGCTTCCAGACCAAGAGGTTTCAGGTTTCAGATTGGGATTGCCATAGGCCTTGATGCTAGTGCTGTACTTTTGGCTTGAAGTAGGAAGACGATAGCCTGAACCAACTCCCATCCGCAAGGCAAGATTAGATAAAATATCCCATTTGAGGCTCAGTTTTGGAGAAATATTCCACTTTACCTCCTCTTTACTTCCTTCTATCCCCTTGACAGGAGCCAACAAGGTAAACCGTGCTCCAGGAATAAGCTGCACTGGCCCAAAATCAATAATATCCTGAGCAAACAGAGCCATCTGCATGGAAGAAAACTGTTCTGTTCCATTGTCATAGATGGTATACAAGCCGTTGAGTCCCATCATGAGCTGCTGGTTTGCGGTAATATCATTCAAATACATGGCTTCCATTTCCACATCGTTATACCAGCTGGGTGTCAGGCTTGTTTTCTCCTCGGTAGCAAAGGAGACTCGGTTACCTGTGCTTCTGTTCCAGCGTTGGGAAACAAAGCCAGTAAGGGACTGGCGATCGTCAAAGGCCCAGTCTAGGTTCAGGGAGCCCATGAGGGATTGAGCTAGGGTGCCAGAATAGGCGTCAATCTGATCACTGGACTTGAAGAACTGGGTATCGTTGGAAGTCCAGTTAAACTTGGCAAACAAATCCCTGTCCGTGTCAAAGCTCCATCCCACAAGTCCGTTCAAGGAATACTTATAGGAACGGGGCATAGTATAGTGTTTGTAGGCTAAATCATGTTCCTGTTTTCCTTCCTCGTTAACATATCCATCTTTATCTTCCCAAGTTCCGGGAGTAACACCGTAGGAACCATCAATCTGAGCTCGCAACTGCTGTCCGTAGAAGGAAACACCTGCTCCACCTTGTAAGCCCTTGCCAGAAAGATTTTTAAATTGCATGTTGGTATGGCCTTCCTGTTCGATATAGAAAGAAAGGGGCTGGTGAGACTGAGTTTTTTTCGTGATGATGTTGATAACACCAGCAATGGCATCTGAACCATACAAGGCACTGGCAGAACCGTGCATCACCTCAATATGATCCACATTTGCCAAAGACAACATCTGCAGGGCATTGGGACTGCCACCAGTGTTGACAGGCACCCCATCCACCAGAACCTTTACGTACTCGTCGCTAAAACCATTCATTTGCAGTGGCTCACCACTTCCCACGGCAGTACCAGAATATGTTACCCCGGGAATCATATTCAATACTTCCGACAAATTGTGGGCTCCTGCCTCCGCTATCATCTGCTGACTGATTACAGAAACCTTTTCCACCGCTTGGGAGGAACTTTGCTGAACCTTTGCAGCAGTGACGATAATAATCTCCTCTTCTCCACTGGTACCCTCAGGCTGTAGCACACTGTCCACATCCTGAGCCATCAAGAAAGAGCCCATACACAGGACAGCCATCATACTGCCCTTAAACTTCTTAAAGTTACCCATTGCTAACTCCTTTTCATCTGGGATAGTACGCAAAAGGAAGGAAAAATTGCAAGGGGAAAAGGTGTTGTTGCAAAATATTGTCAATAAGGCTAACTAAAAAAATCCCCAACAGAAAAAATTTGTCAATAAGACATTTTTTTACCGAAAAAACATGACAAGAGTTTTGTTTTTTGGTATAGATGTAGTACATCAAAAGTTAGCAATAGCTAACTAATACGAGGAAAGACCGTGGATACCACAGAAAAGAGAAAAAAGATAGAGGCACAATTACGAGCCCATGGGGGAAACAAGGTACGGATTACCCGACAGCGACAAAAACTATATGAGTTGATACTGGAAAATCCAAACCTTACCTGCAAGGAGCTTTGTTTTTTGGCCAACAAGGACAATCTGCCCGTAAGCTATTCCACCGTATACCGCACCATACGTCAGCTGGAAAAGGCAGGATTACTCCTTGATAAAAAAATCATTGTGATGAAATAGGAGATAATTATGGAACTCATTACATTTATCGATAGAGGTGGTCCCATTAACTGGGTGCTTTTTGCCTTGCTGTGCATTTGTTTTTGTCAGTGCCTAGAACGGGGAATCTATTTCTTTTCCACACGAAGAGGGAGCAAAAAGGAGCCCCTCTTGCGACTGAGTCAAAAGGATGCCCAGCTGCTTCATCTGGAGCCAGAAAAAAGAAGGCGGGCACTGGAAAAGGAAGGTGGAATGCTGTACCACGAAATGAACCGTGGCATGTGGTTTTTGAATTTCACTGGTGCGGTAGCTCCTTCCTTGGGGCTTTTAGGTACAGTTACCGGACTGATTACAGCCTTTGGAGCCATGGCAGAATCAGGGGCAGCAGTAAACATGCAGGACTTGTCAGGAGGAATTTGGGAAGCCATGCTCACCACGGCCTTTGGCATGACCATTTCCATTCCAGCCCTCTTGTGTTACCGAACATTTCGCAGAATCATTGAAAAACGAATGATGACCTTAAGCATGTATGACCAGCTCGAACAACAGGAGACAGCCAATGCTTGAGTTTAAAGGTTGGAAACAAGATAGTGAGGAAATGGAAGTGAATATCACCTCCATGATTGACGTAATCTTTATCCTGCTGATTTTTTTTATGATTTCCACCCAGTTCAAGAAAAATAGCTTGCCCTTGGATTTGCCTCATAGCCAGAACAAAGGTCAGCAGGATACCGTTCTGGTACTTTCCATAAACCAGGAAAAGCTGGAACTTGATGGAAAACTAATCAGCTTGGAAGAATTGGAGCCACAATTAGGAGCCCACTACCAACAAAACCCGGAATTAACCCTTTCACTGGAATGTCACAAGGAAACCCAATTCCAGAGAGTTGTTGATGTCCTTGGACGTATCCAAGGGGCGGGAATCAGTAAGATAGGAATTGTACATGAAACGATGGATTAGCTCTGCCCTCATTACCCTGCTCCTGCTGGCCATGGCCTTTGCCCTGCCCCTCTGGGCAGAACTCCCTCAAAATCCTTCTGGAAACCAAGAAACTGTTTTAAATGCAGAAATTGATGGAGCAACACTGGCAACAACTGTGGCAATCCTTCAGCAAAGGCCACAAAATAAGAAGGTATCACCGTCTTCCAAGCCCCTGCCACCAGATTTTCCCACAGTACCTACAGCCACAGGGGAGGAAGAACGAGAACCACCAGCCACGGAAAGCAAAGTGGAAGAAGCCGTAGTGGAGGATGAAAATGATGGAGAAGACCCCATGGAGGAAGTTGCCCAAGAGACAGAGCTATCACAGAATCAGACTCTTGAACAGCCCCTAGAATCAGGTTTGCAAGAACACCTTGGACAGGCTCCCCAGCAAGGACAACAGGGAAAGCCAGGAACAGGTAGCAACCACAAGGCGGTGGAGGCAGAATACCGTCAGTATGTGCTCCAACGAATTGCCGCAAAGAAAACCTATCCCCGCAGTGCCCGCTCCAAGGAGCAAGAAGGGAGGGTTCGTGTTTCCATTACCCTCCGACAAGATGGAAGCCTTGGTCAAGTACAGGTGATAGAAGCCAGCCAACACAGCCTTTTAAACGAGGCAAGCCTTGTGGCAATACAGAAGGCAGCCCCCTTTAAGAAGATGCCAGCTGGCATGGAGTCATTGAGCCTGACCTTTAGCATGGATTATGCTTTGGCCCAGTAGGAGGTTGACCCCCTAGGAGAGAAGCTTCTCTCCTAGGGATTTTTTTTTGGGGGGGCTAAGGAACAGATAGAAGCTCCTGAGCAGAACCTAGAATTGTAGGTTCGTCGAAACTTGCACCTGCAGACTGAAACAGGGGAATAAACCTTTCACAAAGATGTTGAGCTTCCGTAAATTCCATAGTTTGTACATAGCATAGAAAATATACTAGCGGTGTCATTTGAACTTCACCACAATGCATCTGACGTAATATTCAACGCCATTTCCAGACAATCCCAAGACTTAAAATGAATTGCACGATACAAAAAGTTGTTTGGTGTATATAATGGAATTCCATTCGGCAGTTGCATAGAAGGACATTTTCCTACAGCCTTGGTAATGTCTGCACCAGCTTCTATCAATTTCTTGCACACAATGGTGTCATTCCATTCACAGGTAAGCAGCAATGCTGTGCAGCCTTGCTCTTGTTTTATAGGTGTATTCAAACTCCACAAAATAAATTCATCCACATCTTGAGTTTTTGAAATCAGAACCTCTACAATACTATTGATTTTAGCATGTAACTCCTGTGACTCTTTCTGTGACAGAGAATTAGATTGATATTGCAGAATGATATGACGGAAATAAGATTCTATGTCATGTCCAAGTAATTCCTTTTTTTCTGAGGCAGAAAAACCGGGTCGGAACAGAGTTGCCGGATTGCTAACTGATATTTCTTCCTTTTCTAAGAATTTAGAAAAATTTAGGATCTGATGTTTATATCCGATTGCATAGTATAATGGACTTACCATATCAGCAGAAATCTTATACCCACTGGGGAAAAAATCCTTTCCAACCATTTTATCCACAAGGGCAGAAATAATCTCTTTATCTAATGTTTCAATAGCCGTTTGCAAAGGGCTTAATCTTAAACGATTTGTTTCTGTGAACAAACTCCTTTTATCTGTCCTGTCTAAAATCTTAAAGAACAATTCCTTTTCTTTTTTCCCAATAGAGGTAATTGGAAGGGGATTTCCTGTTTGGGTGCCTTTGCATTTTGTCAAAATTTCATGAACAGGATAGCAGTTGTTGGTACTCGGCTTGTTTACGTTCAAAGAAGGATAGAGTGATTTATCTAGGTACTGCTCCACAACATCATAAAACTTTTGCACAATGGCATTACAAAGAGGTGTATACTGTACATCGTGGGTTGTCGGCAGCAAATCATTGATTTTACTGTCGCTTATTTCCAAAAGAGATTCCCTTGACTTGTATACACTTTCTTTCTCAGTTGGGTTGATTTCAACATGTCGCAGAAAAGCTTTGTTGTACAGTTCTTGAGCTTTTGAGGATTGTGGCGGAAACTTCTTCCAAAAATTTTCTGGTGCATGATAAAAAAGCTGGGAAGCATCTTCTTTTTCGTTCAAGAATAAATCGAATGCCAATCCAAAGTCATAGAATTCCTTTGTATTTTTATCCAAGCTTGTTTTTGTGTCACTGGAAGCATCTGAATTCTTTGCAATTCGGGCTCGTGCTTGCGCTGGATTCTTTTTATAATCGAAATACATTGAAACAGCCACGGCCTCATGAACAAATGGCTCCAAACTTTTTCCTGCAAAATACTTTCCCTGTCGCAGGGCTTTCAAGTACCATTGTACAGCTTTCTCCAATTCCTCCAAATTACCGGAATCAAGATATTTCAAGACAAAGTCCTTGCCACAAAACCAATTTTCAAAAAATACCAGTGAATGGGGAAGGCTATGTTTCAGGTCATAATAATCCTTCTGGAATTGAGAGATTGTTTCACGACAGTTTCTTGCAGTCAGATTGTCAAAATAATCTGCAAACTCATTAATTTGTTGTAATGCAGGCATATTTACAAATTTTTCAATAAAATCGTGAACTAATTCCACCTTATAACTCTTGCAAAAACATTCAAGTCGGTTCCAGTCCTGTTTTTTCAACGATATATGTGTAAGGGCATTCCTGAAATTTGCATAAAAATACATATCTAGAAAAATACTGGCATACTCTTTGTTCACAGAATGGACCACTTTCAACAGTGCATGAAAAATTTCCCATTTAGGATTCTTGTTTTCCTTTTTACATCGTTCTAAACTACCCTTTACGTATTTATATGGGTCAGATACTGAAATATTATCTAGTTTTTCTGAAACCATTATATAAATTTCTTCCAAGGTCTTTCCAGAATGGGAGATGAATTCAGAAAAAATTTTCGTAAAAGAACTATCACTCCATAAAGCGATATATTTCTGCAACATTTCATTTTCTGGATATAACAACCATGTGGCAATGCTTTTCTTGGTTACATTATTCTGGGTGTTTTCAAAGGGTCTAGTACCAGCGACATGTATGATACAATGCCAAACAATAAATCGATAAAAATATTGAAAAGCACTTTGTTCTGTCTTTTCAAATTGCTTTCCATCCAGACTTGCTTTTTGAGTCGATTTGATTTTTTGAACTTCAAATTCATCTTCCAAATCAGAAAAGAATTGGCGAATCCTCCCAAAGATGGAGTTTTCATCTGTGTACCTGAACTTGAGATTCGAGCCTTTTTCCTTATATGCGTCGTTCGATTCTGAGACAGTGAGATAGTTTCCAGACAGTAAGGCATCTTTCCCACAGACATCCACTAAAAAATGAGCAATTTGGCTCAATGTAACGTTTCCATAAAGAATCTTATTCTGTTTCATACTTTTGAGTATATCACAGAAAACAAAGTAAAAATTGTCAAAAAAATTTTCCCTTAAAAATTGTATATCTTATCACGGCACTTCATCGTATTATTCAATTATTCCAATTCATTGTACCACCATTCGACAACAAGTGTCAATAGAACCCCATTTCATTTTTTAACAAACTTTGAACAATTTGTTGCGAAGCCATCATTGCAAAGAGCCGTTATGCAGGTCCTGCCATATTCTAAATTACCGCCAGTGTGCTGGCCAGCCATATATATCGTTCTGGATTTGGTCGTTCCACAGAGAACAGATCATTGCGCGCATGCCAGCAGT
>JAZQSR010000114.1:0-9826 GCA_045630225.1 Treponema sp.
GGATATAAAAATAATCATCAAAACTTTTATGGAGAAAAGATAAGGTTTCTGAATAAAATTTAAAGACACGTTCCCTTTCTGTATTATTTTCCATGGGAAGCTCCTTGAATCATATATTCAACTTTTAATAACATTATATAACCCTTATTGCCATAATTTTAAACTCTCTCGCATACTATTATACACTATAATTCTAATAAGTAAAGAAAATAAATCTTAAAATATACAAAAAAAGAGATACATCTACCTGATGTATCTCTTTTATCGGGCAACCGGAATTCGAATCCGGGACCTCAAGTCCCCCAGACTTGCACGCTAACCAACTGCGCTATTGCCCGTTATATCGAAAATCGATAGTCTGAGTATATTATCAGAGTATCGATTTTTTGTCAAGCCTACAAAAAAGTCTTGAAACGACGCTCAATGTCCTTGATAAGCTTGTATTCAAAGGAATCCACCAAGGCAAGCCAAGAGGCTTCCAAAATGTCTGTGGAAACACCAACAGTAGCCCAGGTGTCAACTCCGTCGGAGCTTTCAATAAGAACACGAACCTTGGAGGCTGTGGTGGACTTGGAATCCAAAACACGAACCTTATAGTCCGTAAGACGAATGTGGGACACACCTGGATAGAACCGCTCCAAAGCCTTTCGTAAAGCAGTATCCAGGGCATGAACAGGACCGTCACCTTCTCCAGCGGTAATCTCAATCTGGCCATCCACCTCGATTTTCAGCTGGGCAAAGGAACACAGGGATTCATCAAGAGGTGGCTTTTCCCCAATACTCTTGTAGTAATGGAGACGGAAGAAGGGCTGATATTTCCCGATAATCTTCCGCACCAAAAGCTCAAAGCTACCTTCTGCCCCTTCAAACTGATAGCCAGCATGTTCCATGTCCTTCATCTTTTGGACGATTTCTCCCACCACAGGATTATCCTTGTTGATGGAAGGATCAAAGCGACGAATCTTTTCGATGATGGTGGAACGACCAGCCACCTCGCTCATTAAGAAGACACGGTCATTACCAACACTTTCTGGTGGAATATGCTCGTAGGCAAAGGGATTTTTAGTCACTGCATCAATGTGCATTCCCGCCTTGTGGGCAAAGGCACTGCTTCCCACAAAGGGCAAACCAGCAAAGACATTGATGTTGGCAATTTCTGCCACCCGCTTGGCAATGGGAGTAAGCTCTGCAAGGTTCCCCTCTGGCAGACAATGATATCCCATCTTTAGCTCCAAGTTTGCCATGATGGAAGAAAGATTTGCGTTTCCAGTACGCTCTCCAAAGCCCAACAAGGTTCCCTGCACGTGCACAGCCCCACCTTCCACAGCCATAAGGGAAAGGGCCACTGCTAGCTCTCCATCATTGTGACAGTGAATACCAATTTCAGCCTGCTGGCCAAAGCGGGTAACAACTTCCTGTACAATATTCAGCACTTCCATGGGTTGGGAACCACCCTTGGTGTCGCAGAGGGCAAGTACACTGGCTCCACCAGCTACCGCAGCCTCTAGGGTCTGGATGGTGTAGTCCTTGTTGGCTTTCCAAGCATCAAAGAAATGCTCTGCATCGTAAATTACCTGACGGCCCTGAGCCTTAAGGTAGGCCACGGTGTCACGAATCATCTCCAAGTTTTCTTCCAAGGTAGCCTTTAGGATATCTGTTACCTGAAAATCCCAAGACTTACCGAAAATAACCACGGTTTCCGTATTTGCTGCCAACAGGCTCTGCAATTGGGCATCTTCTCCACAGGAAACATCCTTACGACGGGTAGCACCAAAGGCTGCAACCTTGGCAGTCTTAAGCTGAATCTTCTGTATTTCCTGAAAGAACTCCAAGTCCTTGGGATTGGAGCCAGGATTTCCCGCTTCGATGTAGGCAACACCAAGATCATCCAGAGCCTTTACAATGTGAATCTTATCCTGCACAGAAAAACTGATTCCCTCACCCTGGGCGCCATCCCGCAGGGTAGAATCAAGAATGGTAATTTTTTTTGCTTCTTTACTCATATTTATCTCCATGGAGATGAGGGAACAGTCATTCCCTATCACTTCCTAACTTTAATCAGACTTAAATAACTTGAATAATATAGAAATAAAAGTCTCATGTCAACGAAGGGGAGCTTTGTAACCAAGGACTAGAACAAACCTTATTATTGATATAGATTTATAGAAAATCGAATCACATTGGAGGTTTTTATGAAGAATGCAGCCAAGAAATTATTCACCCTAGTTCTGTGCCTGTTGCTGGTGGGAACAAGTACCGTAATGGCTCAAAGTAACGACAGTGTAGAAAAAGCCATTGAATCAGGCTCCTTGGAGGACTTGAAGCAGGCCCTCAGTATTTTAGGACAGGATCTCAAACTCACTGCTTCTGAGACAGGAGATTTTCTGGCTCAGTGGTTCAGTGAACAAGGTGCCAACTTGGGCGAAAAGGCAAATGCTGCCACCCTCCAGACAAAGGTGGGAGTGGTACTTGAGACAAACAAGGACAACCTGACCATTGTGCTTTTGGGAACAGATGGCAAGAGTACCACCTTTGCTGTTACGGGAGATACACAAATCATGACTCAAGATACCGTTACAGGACTGCAAACACCATTCACTGATGGCAAGATTGTGAAATTCAAGAATATCAAGAAGGGAGACTGGGTCAACGTGTCCTTTAACCTTAAGGATTGGGTCCAGGCTCGGCTTCCCAATGCCACCAACACCACCATTCCCCTGAAAAACGTCGATATTTTACGGTAGTGGCCATTCCCCTACCCTGCAAAAAAGAGGAAGGAAGCCCTTCCTCTTTTTTTATTGTAGTTTTATTTTTGTGTTTTTAACACCAGCTGTCTTTAGCCACCAAAGCCCACTGGCCGTGAGGAACCTGATTTTCCCAGCTTTTCCACCTTGCAGTATTCCTCCAAGTCCCCGATGGTGGCTGGCTTGCCCCGCAAAATCTCTTCCATGATGGCCTTCTTGGCAATGTTGTCAATCTCACCACCACTGAGTTGGTAGGAATAAGCCAGTTTGTGGGCAGACTCCTCTGAAAGCCAGTTGAGCTTGTCTCGCCAAATCTTTTTCTGTACCTGAAGCTCTGGCTTTTCTAGCTTTATCTTGAACAAGAAGCGGCGGCTAAAGGCATCATCAAGATTGCCCTCCATGTTGGTGGTGGCAATCAAGATACCCTCCATACGCTCCATCTGCTCCAGCAAGATGTTTTGGGTGCGATTTTCTGAAATTTCTACTGCTTGCCGAGGAGGATTCAAGCGGCGGCCAAAGATAACGTCGGCCTCGTTGAACAAGCAAATGGGCATGGGCTCCTTTCGGGAACGACATTGTTCCACCATCTTCTGGTACTGCATAAAAAGCTCTCCCAGTTTTTTCTCTGTGGCATTGTGCCACTCACTGAGAATGTCTCCAATATTCACATGGAAGACAGGCCGCCCTGACTTACGGGCAATCTGGTACACCGTCTCAGTCTTTCCTGTACCTGACTCACCGTAGAGAATGGCAGAAATCCCCACAGGCATTTTGTGTTCCGCAAGCCGCTTTTGAATCCCCAAGAGATTTTCCTCCTGCAAGGATGAGGTCAACTTGTCCACCTGGTCTGCCACCTGGGCACTGTAGAACAGCTCTCGCTCCCGAATCTTGTCTGGGAACACCAGCTTGGAATTCTTGTCCCGAGATAAGGCTCCCAGTCGAGACTCCTTTCCGTCACTGCAGATAAAACGCTCCACATCGGAGGGAATCTTGAAAAATTCTCCAGCGGAAATATTTTCGCTAGGTGGCAATGACACCACCTCCAAAAAGCCCAAGTCCTTGAGAGTGTTGTATTCTGGAACAAACTGCAAGGGTACCAGAGGTGAGCAGCCAGAAAAGTTAGAGATTTGAGAAAGTGTTATAGCCCGTTCGTTATTGTCGTAATACATATAGAAGAAAAAACAAAACAGGGTGGTGGTGGACTCGTCAAGATGCAGCAACTTTTGGAGATACTCCAAGGCCACATCAATCTCCTTGCTGCGGGTAAAGCGAAATCCTGTCTTCCTTATGGCAACAACTACTGTATCGATATGCTTGAGGGCGCCTTTCAGCCCTCCACTAAATGCTCCCATGTCTCCTCCTAAAAATCATCAAGATGCAATCGATAGTACTCAGGCTTGTGCTCAGAGTCATCCTCCACATCAAGGTGGGAATATTCTTCCTGCTCCTTGAGCCAGTCATAAATAGCAGTATTCTCGTTTATGGCAGCATAGTGCAGCACCGTTCGTCCCGCCATATCCCGTACCTCCATTATGGCTCCAGCCTTAATAAACTCCTCCAGTACCTCTGGATTCTCGTTGTACTTGGCCACCCACAGCACAGGATACAGCCCCTCACCAGTGCGGGCATTCAAGTCAAGGCCACGTTTCTGCAGCACTGACACAATCTGGGGATTCTTGTTTTGGCAGGCTGCATACAGCAGTTCGTCCTGCTGACTTTTAATCAAGGCATTGATAACAACAGGATTGTCTGACAACACCAAAGCCAAAGAAAGAGGGGTATAGCCGTCATCATTCTTGTCGGTGGTACGGAACCGTCCCCGTAGGGCTTCAATCATGGCCTGGGAACAGTCTGGGTTTAGGGCAGCAAGGTGCAGGGCATTGTCACCGTTGGGAGACTTGGCGTATATCTCAGCCCCCGCATCCCGTAGGGCAAGACAAACTTCCAAAGAGGAATTGTACCGAATGGCAGAAAGGAAGGGGGTAAGGCCAGTGTCATCCCTTTCCTCCAAATCAAGGCCTTGATGCACTAAAAAGTTGATAATTGATTCTTGGTCGTTGTAGCGGGCGGCAATGCACAGGGCAGAAGCACCGTCATTGTCCTTTTCATGCACATTGGATCCAGCTTCTATCAACACCTGCAATACCTTGGGGTTGCTGGTATAACAAGAGCCAAAAAGAAAGGGTGTGGCTCCCAGCGTATTTTTTGCATGAACATCCAAGCCCTTTTTGATAAAGTAGGCAGGAATCTCAGGGTAATCGGAACAGGCTGCCAAATGCAAGAGGGTATTTTGCTTTTCCTCTTCAATATAGTCCAGAGGAATTCCCACAGTCAGCAAATGGTCCAGCACCTTGGTGGAAGTAGCCTCCGTAATGCCAGCAATAACAAGCTGAGCTTGCTCATCCTTATCTTTGGAGGAAAAATCCTTAAAAAATAAGTCCACTGCAGCAAGGTTTCCCTCCCGCACCGCTTGACGATAAAATCGAATCTCAGAATTAGTCATGACTCCTCCAATTTAAAAGCTGTAGTTCTAATATACTCATAAAAATAAAGGAAGGAAAGGGAAAGAAAAATTTTCCTCTTGAGAAACCGAGGCAATATACTTACAATCAGAAGTTATGCGGATAGACAAGGAACAAGAGGTTTGCTTTTTGATGATAGACCTCTATTGCAAGAAAAATCATCAGGGGCCAGATTGTCCCCGGTGTCTTTCTCTCAAAAACTATGTGGCAGAACGACTCGCTCGCTGTCCCTACGGCAACACCAAGGACTTTTGCTCCACCTGCACCACCCACTGCTACCGTCCCGACATGAAAGAACAGATTTGCACCGTGATGCGATTCTCTGGCCCTCGAATGCTGTTCCACCACCCACTGGTGGCGATACAACATCTGTATCAAACCATAGCCAGTAAGCTACGGAAAAGGTAAACTTTTACACACCAGAATTATTCTTGCTAGAAACAAAAAGTCCAGTGATGGTGATGAGGCTACCGAGACAGCCCATGAGGGTGAGCTTTTCCTTTAGGAAAATGGCAGCAAAGAGGATGGTGACTACAGGAATAAGGTAGAGGCCAGAAGAAATCTTTACGGTGCCCAGGATGATGCAGGCCTTGTTCCAAGCCGCAAAGCACATGCCACTGGCAAGGAAGCCTAAAAAACAAAGCAAAACCCAATTTAAGGGAGAAGAAAAACGCTCCGCATTGGCGGTGGCAGAAAGCTCCACATAGGAAATTCCCTCTGGATTGGAGGAGAAAATCCCCAGAACCAGCAAAGGAAGCATCCAGACAATGGCATAAAAGAAGATTTTTCTGGTGATAATGATTATGTTATAGCCCTTCTTGTTCATGAGGGTTACAAAGAGGGTGTAAAAGCCCCAGCACATGGCAGAGGTCAGGGCCAACAGGTCTCCTTTGGGACTTACGTTAAAGTGGCCGCTACCGTTCAAGCTTACCAGCACCACTCCCAGCAAGGCCAAGGCAGTTCCCACAAAAAACCGCGGAGTAAAGTGCTTTTCCTTTAGAAAGATCTGGGCAGTAAGGGCGGTAAAAACAGGACAAATAGAAACGATAATACTAACGTTGGAGGCGGTAGTAAGGTTCAAGGCCAGATTTTCTGTAAACTGGTACAAGGTTACGCCAGTGAGTCCTGCCAAGGAAAGTAGCAGGTTTTCCTTGGCAGAAACCTTAAGACGGTGAGGATGCAAGGGCCACAAAAACAGGTAGGCCAGAACAAAGCGAATAAAAAGAATCTCAAAGGCAGAAAAATATATCAGCAGATGCTTGGTACAAACAAAGGTAATTCCCCAAAAGAATATGGAAAACACCACAAGAAAATAGGCCACTACCCTAAGGGAAGAATTATTTTCATATATGGGATTTTTGTGCATGGTGCTCATCATAACATTTACCACGGGAACAGTGCAAGATGGAGGAGACTGTTTGAAGGCAGCAGCTAGAACAAGTCAGAATGAGTTCCCGTGCGAGCAAGATATAGATACAATTAATGCAATACCTGTGCTTGGTCAATAATTTTTATTAATCTGATCCCCTAAGGCTTGCAGATTCCACAGGGCTGGTAGTTTAGCTCCAGTACTTCTTGGCGGCTTCCGAAAAACTCCTTTTTGTTGCCTTCCTTGATTTTGCGGGCGGAATGGCAGCTGGGAAGATGGTATTTCTTGGAGCTGGTGTTCAGGATGTAGGTAACAGTGACAGCTTCCTTTTTGGTGGATGAGTCCCCTTGTGCCGAGGTATTTTTCTGTGCTGAGCTAGATGCAGATAGCTCCCTTCCAGAAGCGCTCATGCCTGAAGCATTGCGGGAGACAGAGAACTCCACCCTTTTACCATCGCTGTGAGCCAGAACATGACCGTGGAAGTCTGTTCGGAACACCTGAGCTCCTGCATCCTCCAAGCGACTCAGCACTTTTGGTGAGGGATGGTCATAGCTATTGTTCTTGCCTACAGAGATAACTGCGAATTCTGGCAGGGCGGAACGAAGGAAACGGTAGCTAGAAGAACTGTCACTTCCGTGGTGAGCCACCTTCAGCACCGTGCAGTCAGGCACTAGGTTAGCCTCCAGCAAATCGTATTCACTGCCCTCCTCCATATCACCAGTAAAAAGGAAAGAAACTTCATCATATACCAAGTACAGCACCAAAGAACTATTGTTTATGTCCCCATCATGCTCCAGAGGCCCCAGCACCTGGATGCGACTCTTGCCCAAAGAAAGGCTATTACCTGCCTCTAGTACTTCCAGCTCCAAGCCCTGCATGGCAAGATATCGCTTGTAGTCCCGAAAGGCCTGGCTGTTATATTCTTGATGGGAGCTAAAGCCCCGCTCCACCGTGGCATAGTTCAAGGCACCGGGCAATCCTCCCACATGGTCTTCGTGGGGATGGGTGTTCACCAGGTACTTGAGGTTTTCAATGCCGTGACTTTTCAGATAGGCATAGATGAGGGATGAGTCAGAGCCGTTGCCACCGTCTATCAGAAGGTTCTCCCCGTCACTTTCTACAAGAATAGCATCTGCCTGTCCCACATCAATAAAATGCACCGTCAGCTGACCATACAGCTTTGGGCACACTCCCATCCACAGGGAAAGCACCAGACAAAACAAGAAACCACGGAGCTTTAGCTTTTTACACATATCTTTTCCTCCCACAGGCAGCATCATTTCATAGTATCACCTTGGCGGGGAGATTGCAATGAAATGGGGGAGTTATGGAAAGATGCTATTATTTTTTAGTTAATTATTGTACACCATGAAGTGATGGAGGTGAAAAATGTCAGATTTCGCATTTCAGTATTTTAATTCAGAATTAGACAAGTTAGCCTTGCCAGAGCTTACTCAAATTCTTGAAAAGGTAAAGGCTTTGATTTCTAAAAAATCCTATGAAAACTCTTCATCTTTTCATCGGAAACTTGGAGGCTTGGAAGAAGGTTTTTTCATGGCTCCAGATTTTGATGAAACTCCAGACTGCTTTGGGGAATATCTATGAATTAGCCTACGTATACTTCTTCTTACATCCAAGTCTCAGGACAAAATCCCTGCAACTGCTTCATCAGGGTATGCTTGATCAAGGTTGCAATTCCTTTTGTGATAGTTGTTTTTTGAAAAAAAATTATCATAAATTGTGGACGATTCAAATTCCTTTGTTTATATTGAACACACAGAAATTCTTTATTTTGCAAGGTGGTATGAAATGAAAATTTATTCTGGTGATGCAGAAAACATTTGCATTGAAGAAGGAATCGCAATCATTATTGGGGCTGAACTCAAAATATGTGGGGTACAGAGACCTTTTCAGTATGGCGATTCAGTAGTGTGCATTCCTTATGAATTAAGAGGGACAGCTAAGACGGTAAAGATGCCAGACTCTGTAAAATATATCGGGGGCAAGGCATTTGAGCATTTTAGAAATCTCACTGAAGTTACATTTTCTTCTAATCTTGAAACAATCGGTATCAGTGCATTTTTGAATTGTGACAAATTGACCACCTTGCATCTTCCAAAATCGATAAAGAAAATTGAAACCTGGGCTTTTGGAAACACTAAAATTGAAAACCTCTATTATGATGGTACACTCTTTGATGCGGATAAAATCGATACCAGGGGAGCATTCCGTAGTATCGGTAAACTTCACTGTACCGATTGTGTGGTTGATTTTGATCAAAAGCAATTTTATATTTCTGAATATGAGTACAAGGGAACAATGGCTGAATGGGAAGCAACGATGAATGAACATTGGGTTTATAGAAGAACTGCAAAGGTTATTTGTTCCGATGGCGTAATTGACAATACAATTATTAAAAAGAAAGGGAGAAAAAATTAATTCCTCAGTGCTGTAAGAAAAACTTTGAATAGTGGTGGCCCACATCAAAAGGCCACCACATTCTTATTCAGCAGAAAAGGCATCTAATCTTTCAAAGACCATTGTGGCTTGGATTTTATCTCCCCCAAGGAAGCCTTTAGAACCAGTCACACAGCGGAACATCGTGCAAAATCCCTTGGCCAACCTTATTTGCCATTTAACCACAGCCTTCGTATAATTTCAAGGTTCAGTGGGGTGGTGGAATAGATGGCTTTTGTGGTAGGATTGCAGGGTAAGAGGTGAAAAATGTGGTGCAGACCATGTAATATAGAGACAAATCAAAATGAGTGCCCACGATGTGGCAACAAAACAGAAGCAGAAGTGCCAGTACAGGTGAACTGGTGTCCTCACTGCCAAATCCCTCTTATTCAAGAGGTGAATTCAAAAGAGCCCTGTCCCATAACCCCATCCTTGCTTTTTCAGATGGATAGTATAATAAATTTTATTTTTTCTCTAGTATTTATACCTATGCGCCCCAGTGCGGGCGTCCACATAACTAGCGTTTTAAACCGTAAAAACGGTTTTGCGCCAAAGTTTTTATCGGCTTTGAAAACCATGTTATGTATTTTGTAGACTATTGTCCGTTGTATTATAGTCTACATTATTTATACTAGTGATTATATGAATAATCAAGATAAAGAAATACTAAAAAAACTTGGTTCAAAATTGAAAGAATACAGGTTAATAAATCATATTTCTCAAGAAAAATTTGC
>JAZQSR010000115.1:0-6142 GCA_045630225.1 Treponema sp.
ACCGCTTGGCCTCCGACTTATGGACTTTACCACCTTAGCCTGCTCCTGAGTACAGATGACAATATACATACAGTTCAGCTGAGGCCACACAGCATCTCCCATCTTAGGCTCTGTTACGCCACGTCCCATCACCACAGGCAACTTGGTAAACATGCGGCCAGTGTCTTCCTTCATAAAAGCTGTTACAAAGTCCTCTTCAATGGACTGGCTCATAATGATTTCCAGACGCTGAAGTTTTGGCTCAGTAGCCTGCTCATCCTCAGACTTCTTGGCCTTCTTTTCTTTCTTTTCGCCGTCCTGGCTCTTATCTTTCTTACTCATCTAAATCCTCCATGCCAAAGTTTTTCTTTGCAGAAAATTCTTCCACTTCATCATCATCATCGCTTTCTTCCACTGACTTTTTGGTAGCCTTAGCCTGAGCCTTGGCACGTCTCATTTCAGCTTCAGCAGCAAACTTTGCAGCTGTCTTTTCTGCCCTGCGTTCCTTTCGTGCAGTCCGCTTTACATTATGCTTTTCACGATAGTGATTGAAAATGTAATACAAAACGGGCATCAAGAACAAGGTCATGGTGGTACTAAAGGTCAAACCACCAAGAACGGTCTGTCCAATGGGCTGGGTCATTTCAGAACCTTCTCCAGGGAAGAAGGCCATGGGCAAAAGTCCCAAAACCGTGGTTAAGGTTGTCATCAAGATTGGGCGCAAACGGCTTCGAGCAGCCTCAACACAGGCCTCCTCCAAGCTATACTCTCGTTTTCGCAACAAGTTAGTATAGTCAACCAAAACGATACCGTTATTTACAACAACACCTACCAGAACCAAGGCACCTACTGCAGTAATGATGTTCAGTGGGGAACCTACCGCAAGATAAATTGCCACAATACCAATTACAGACAATGGAATGGTAAACAACACGATAAATGGATCCAAGAAGGATTCAAACTGGCTGGCCATAACAGCAAATACCAAGATAACAGCCATGATAATGATGATGGCAAACTGTCGCAGGTTTTTCTGCAAGGTTTCGTAACTTCCGCTATAGGTTAGGCTAACATCATCTCCAAGAACAACGTGTTCCTGAATAGTTCGCTCAACCTGCTTCTGAACCTCTTGTGCAGACTGACGCCAGTCCACCTTCTTTGCAGTAACGTGAATTGTACGTGTTTGGTTTTCACGAACAATGGACACAGGAGAAGTATTTTCCTGATAAGAGGCAAAGCTTGCCAAGGGAATACGCTGACCAGCTGAATTGGTAACGAAAATCTGCTCCAAATCAAGAACCTTTGAACGGTCCTCCTCTGCCAGCTGTACCATAATGTCAATTTCATTACCGCCAGCTCTGTATCGACTTGCAGTAGCACCGTTCACATTTGCCTTAATCTCATTGCTAACAGAATAGATATTCAATCCCAAGTCCTGCAACTTGTTTCTGTCGATTACAATATCAATCTGTGGCAAACCATCTTCCAGACTTGAGGTAACATCAGTAACGATGTCGCTGTCGTACTCAAGTAAAGTGTTTACAATATCGTGAGAAGCTTTTTGCAACTGCTCCATGCTATTACTCTTGATAACAACATCAACGTCGCTTCCACTCATGCTTGTCATAGAACTTGAACTAATAGAAAAAGTTGCTCCAGGGAATTGGCTAAAATAGCTTCGTACCTTGGCAGTGGCTTCTTCGGTGGTATCCCAACCTGGCTCACGCTCTGCAATAGGATACAAGGTAATGCTCAAAGAAGCGGTATTGGTAGTAACACCTCCCAATCCCATCATAGATGCACCACCTACAGACACAGTGGTGGACTTAAGTCCAGTTACATTTTGCATAACAAGGTTTTCCATCTGGCGAATCACTGCATCAGTGGATTCCAGCCTTGTACCCTTGGGCATTTCCAAGCTGATGGTAATGGTATTGGAAGCCTGCTCTGGCATATTGATAAATCCAACCACAGGAATCAATGCAATACTTACTATCAACATCACCAAAATCACTGCCAAAAGCAAAATCTTGTGATGGAGCACCCAGCGGACACAGTTTGCATAGCCGTTGTCCAAGCGGTCAAAAAATCCACCGATGGCACGGTCAAATTTTCCTGCCACACCAGTCAACTGACGCTTTGCAATATTTTCCAACTTTAGGTACTTAGAAGAAAGCACTGGTACCAAAATAACCGCCACCAAAAGACTACAAATCAGAGAGAACACAACGGTAAAGGTAAGACCAGAGAAAATCTGTCCCATAACACCAAGTTCACTACTGTACATAATCAATGGAAGGAATACACAAATTGTAGTCAGGGTACTGGCAATAATAGCCATCAACATTTCCTGGGAACCAAGAATAGCTGCGGCTTTAGGCTTTGCACCCTTGGCTCGGTAGGAATAAATGTTCTCCAAAATAACGATGGAGTTATCCACCAACATACCAACACCCAAGGAAAGACCAGCCAAGGTCATGAGGTTCAAGGAGAAACCTGCAAACTTCATCACTCCCAAGGTGATAATCAAGGAGATAGGGATGGTCAAACTGATGATGATGGTACTCTTGATACTGCGGAGGAAGACTAAAAGCACCAACACAGCCAAAATAGCACCAGATACTACAGAGCTTACGATGTTATTGATAGAAACCTCGATAATATCTGTAGTATTCATTTCTTCTGTAAGCTTTACATCTGAAGGAAGGGCAGCTTGAATCGACTTTACCTGCTCACGAACCTGTTCCGCAGCCTGCACTGAGTTTTTACCACTCTGCTTTTGGATGCTCAAAATAACACAGGGCACGCCGTTCAAATATGCCAAGCTGGAAACTTGCTTGTAGCCTTCATACACGTCAGCAATATCACGCAACAAAATCTTTGTTACCGAAGGCATCATCCCCATGGCAGCCACTCCAGAGGTTTTGTAAGCAATTACTGTGTTACGAATATCCTCCAAAGAAGTGTACTCACCAGAAGTGGTAATGGTATAGGTAGTATCTGCCTCAGAAATATTTCCACCAGAACCCTCAACATTCTGAGCACCAATCATCTGGGCAATCTGGGTAATGGTAAGAGAATATGCCTCCAATCGGTCTCGAGGAATATCAATGATAATGGCCTTTTCTCTACCACCATTGATAGAAGCAGAAGCAACACCATCAACCTGCTCCAAGCGGGGCTGAACAATGTCTTCCGCATACTGACGTAATTCCTCTGGGGTTCTGTCACCACTCAAAACATAGGACATGATGGGCATCATAGAAGGGTCAGCCCGAACAATCAAAGGAGACTGAACCTCAGAAGGCAAATATGAACGAACCAAGTCGATTTTGTCTCGAATTTCATTGGTAGCCGTATCAAGATCCGTACCAAAAATAAATTCCAACATAATCAAACTGGAGCCAGAAGATGAGATGGATTGCATTTTTTTCAATCCCGTTACACTGGAAACACCACTTTCCAAGGTTCTGGTAACAGAACGCTCCACTTCCTCTGGACCAGCATTGGTGTAGGTGGTTGCAATAGCGATATAAGGAATTTCCATATCTGGCAGCAAGTCAATGGGCAACTCTGTTGTAGAGTAAATACCCAAGGCTGTCAGAATAACAAAGAGTATCAAAATTGTAGTTGGTTTTGATACCGCCAGTTTAGACAGGCTCATTTATTTTCCCTCCTGGCGACTAATAACATTAACCTTGCTACCACTTTCCAACATAGTCTGTCCAGAAACAACAACTTCGTTACCAGCAATCAATCCAGAAGTGATTTCCACCATATTATCCACAGTAATTCCTACAGAAATAGGACGATTTTCAACAGTGCTTCCGTTCACCACAAAAACAGAGTTCTGGCCACCCTTTGTTACAATTGCGGCACGAGGAACAGACACAACATCTGTTTTGGAGTCAGTAATGAGTTTTACACGACAATACATTCCAATTTTGATACGATTATCAGGTGGGTCAAGCACCAGCTTTACACCCATGGAGCGAGAACTTGTATCCAGTACGGGGTTCACCTCTGCAACACGAGCAGTAAACACCTCACCAGGAAAGGCATCAAAGGAAAGCTGGGCAATCTGTCCCACAGAAATACGAGAAACGAAACGCTCTGCAACGTTAATATCTACTTCCAACTCGCTGGTGCTACTGATTTTTGCAATGGACATGGAAGGACCAACCATACTTCCCACTGATACAGACAGAGAAGTGATAGTTCCTGCAACAGGAGCACGAATAGGACTTGTTTCATAAGTCATACCGGGGCGGGATGGGTCAACACGAGCCAAAATCTGATTCCTCTGAACAGAATCTCCAACCTTCACCCGAATATCAGAAATCTTTCCAGAAGCATCTGGCATAACATCTACACTAGAAGAAGCAACTACATCTCCGCCAAATTCAAGATATTCATCAAGACTTCCAGCTTTTGTAACATAGGTATTTACAGCCAAAACTGTTTCATGAGCTGCTACCGGAGTAGCCGCTGGACCTTTGTCTTTTGAACAGCTAAAAAAAACAAATGCCAAGGCACAAGCCAAGGCCACAACCTTTACGTTTCTTTGTGTCATCATCTTATTCCTTTGGGTTTTATCCCCTTAATCTACTAACTTTGTGTTGAGGGTATACTCTAGATCAAGCAACCCAGATAAATAATTGAACTTCTCGTTAACCAAACCCAACTTTGCTTGATTAAGCTGATTCTCTGCATCACGGACATCAAGTAACTCCACGGTTCCGTTGCGATAAGCCACCAAGGTCATGTCGTAGGAGCGCTGAGCCAGCTGAATATTTCCTGCAGAAGCCTCGATTGCAGCCTGAGATTGAGCCAAGGCATCAACTTGGGTACGAATATCAAGTTCGGTCTTTTCAATTAAAGTTTCCAGAGAAAGTTCCAACTTTCGGATATTGTCCTTTGTATCCCTTGCACTTTGACGATTGGTAGAGAAGGGGAGGAGGTTGGTAAGATTCCAAGCTAAGGTTGCAGAAAATGCACCATTATCCATGTAAGTATCTATCCAATTGGAAGAAATATCTGATACTACTGGCTGGAATCCCCAAGAAAGCTGCAAGGCAGGGGTATAAGCCTGCATATTCTGAACAGAAAGATTCAAATTCAAAATCTCAAGATTCTTCTGCAAGGAAAGAATATCAGGGTGATTTTGAGCATACAGTGAAATCAACTCATTAGGATTCAAATCCACAAAGGAAGGATTGATTTCTCCCTCCAAAGAAATTTTTGTTCCAGCAGGAATCCCCAGCATAAAGCCAAACAAATCAAGCTGCTGATTCAGAGCTTGTTCCTGCTTTAAAATATTTGGACGAGCATTTTCGTAGGCAACTTGGGACTGCAACAAGGTCAATTCTGGAATCAAGCCGTTTCTATAGTTTACACGAGCCTGTTCTGCTCTGAGGCGAGCATTTTCCAGAGATTTTTTCTGTAAGTTCAGACTTTCCTGCTGAAGTAACAATCCGTAGAATAACTTGCGAATTTGAAGCTCATTTTGGCGTACTGTCTGATCCCAGGTAATTTGTCCCGCCTCATACTGCTTCTTAATGAGCCTCAGACCATCAATTAACGCAAAGGAAAAATTCCAAGAGATACCCACGTTCCCCACTACCATCCAATGATCTGCCTCAGTAATTTCAGCTGGAGCAGGTGCTGGCATTCCTAACATCCCAGCAATACCTTCCATCATGGCAGCTGTTGTATCAACTTTTTCGTTACTACGACTTACTGTTCCAGTTACATTCACCGCAGGTAGGAATTGATTCCATTTAAAACTATTTGCCCTGCGCTTCATCTCCAAATCAATTGCAGAACTCTTCAGCGTCTTACTATTTTGATTAGCATAGTCTACAGCTTGGTCAACAGTAAGGTTCATAACTTTGTCAGCAACAACCTTACCCTCATCACTTTGGGAAAACAGGAATCCAGTCACCGTTGTTGTCATAAAAAGGAGAAAAACAACGACTTTACCCCTCCCAAGAATCTTCATAGGAACCCCCAAATTTATTTCTATATATCTAATATAGTAAGCAACGATATCATGAGCAAGTAACTTTTAAAACTTTTTGTATTAAAAAATGGTTATAAAAAAATATCAATTTTTTTATAACCACCTTTTTCTTAAAATTAGCCTCGTTAAACTATTTGTATA